>NZ_JBEYFY010000009.1:58184-193967 GCF_040703595.1 Streptomyces sp. NPDC007084 | reverse complement strand
CAACGGCCCGATCACCGCCCAAGCCTGATCAGTCACTTCATGACGACGCACCACGAACGGACCAACGACCCACCGACATTGCGGACACGCCCTAGTGCCGTACGGTGACGCCGTGATCATCTGCCCGCCCCTGATCACTCCCCGGGCCGTGGACCCGATCATGCTTCGTTCCGCTGCCCACGACTCCCGAGGGTTCGGCAGTATTGGACGTGAACTAGGCAACCGTGCAACCGCATGGACCGAATGGCTACGCACGACCCCAGGTGCTCTCGTCGCCGAGCGAGTGCCCGCGACGAGAGCCGACGGCCGATCTGCTGGCGACCTGGACGTGGTAGCCGTGGACCCGGCCAGGCGTGTGGGCCTGTGCTTCGAGATCAAGTGGCCGATCGAGGCGCTGTCCCTACCCGAGGCGATGAAGGTGGAGAACTGGGCCACCTCCGCCGCCCGCCAGTTGGACCGGCTGAGAGAAGAACTCCGCACGGGAACGGCGACGGCCCTGCTGCCGAGCGGCTGGCCACCTTTCGAGTCGATCGACTGGACCTGGTGCGTCGGCACCCCACAGCAGCTCTGCCTGCGTCCGCTCCCAGCGCAGACCATGCATGTCACGTCCCTTCGCTACGTACAGGCTCTGGGAACGCCACCCGACCTGGCGACCTTGTCAGACGCGCTGGTGAGGCCCGACCTACCGACCGAGGGGGTGCATTTCAAGGTCGCCAAGAAATCCTTCCCCGTGGGAAGTCGTCAGGTCCATCTCGATGCGCTGGGGCTGGTCCCTGGCCACTGGCGTCCCCGATTCCGGTGAAGGTCGACAAGATGGACGGCCTGTTCAACGGGGTCACTGCGTGAGCAGGTCCGAAGCCGGTGCCGGGACGGACGGGAAGTCTCGGCCCCATCTCACCTCCCGAAACCACGGGTCCGGCGAACTCCGGTCGGCATGCGGTGCTGCTCCCGTAGCATCGATTGGTGGTGGGGTGTGTCGCCCTGAGCGAACGAACGCACGCAGTGGTCCCTCTTGGTCAGGGGTCGCATCCGCCCGGTTTCACCGAGTCTCCGGGACGGTCACCCTCCGGAGAACTACGTCACGGGGAAGCAGAGCCGGGCACATATGAAGTACGACATCGCCGCCCCCGAGCCGGCGGGCATGGTGGCTTCGCTCAGCTCGCTGGGGTACTCGCTGCCAGCCGCAGTCGCCGACCTCGTGGACAACAGCATCTCCGTCGAGGCCCGGACCATCGACGTGGAGTTCACCTGGGCCGGCGCCGACTCCTGGATCGCGGTTGTCGACGACGGGTGGGGCATGACTGCCGAGGAACTCGTCACGGCCATGACGGTGGCCGCCCGCGGCCCCGCGACGCCGCGCTCGGCCACCGACCTCGGCCGGTTCGGCGTCGGCCTCAAGTCCGCCTCGTTCTCCCAAGCCAGGCAGCTCACCGTGAGCTCGACCAAGGCCAGGGGGCAGTGGCACACCCGGACCTGGGACCTTGACGTCGTCGAACAGTCAGGTCAGTGGCGGCTGCTCCACGACGCGGACACCGACACCATGGCCGTACTGGACAGGCTCCGGAGGGATTCCGACCACGGCACCATCGTTCTCTGGCGGCGGCTCAACGGATACCACGCCGCTGAAGTGAGCACTGGTGACGAGGGCACCCAGAAGCAGTTCTATGCCGAGGCGACGCGTACCGAGTCACACCTCGGCATGGTCTTCGCCCGGTTCCTCACAGGTACCCGACGCCGTGACCTGCGGGTACGCGGAACCACGGTGGAAGCCTGGGATCCCTTCCTGCGCAACCATCCCTCGGTACAGCCCCTCCAGCCGGAGGAGCTGCCACTGGGTGACAACTCGGTTCGAGTCGAGGCGTTCATCCTTCCCGGCTCCCACCGGCTCAGCTCAGAGGAGTACGCCCAGGCAGCCGGTCCTGAAGGCTGGCTCGACCAGCAGGGCTTCTACGTGTACCGCCGGAACCGGCTGATCCTCGCCGGTGACTGGCTGGGGCAACGGGGGATGCGCCGTGAGGAGAAGTACAACCTGGCGCGCATCGCCGTGGACATCCCCACCGAGACGGACGCCGAGTGGAGCGTCGACGTGAGGAAGTCGAGCGTCGTCCCGCCCGTCGCCCTCCGGCCGCATCTCAACCGCATCGCGCGCAAAGCCCGGTCGACCGCGGCGGACGTGCTCCGGTACCGAGGGCAGGTCGCCGCCCGTACTCACGGCGACCCGCTGTCGTACGCGTGGCTCGTACGCCGGCCCGAAGGCAGAGTCACCTGCAAGATCAACCGCAGCCACCCGTTGGTCCAGTCCGCTCTGCGTCCGGGCGGCAACACCAGCGCCGACATCCGCGCGTTGATCCGTCTCCTTGAGGAGACGATCCCCGTCGCGGCGCTGCGCGTGATGCACGAGACCGACAGCAGCGACGACCCGGAACCGTTCGGCGGCCCGGGCCCGGCTGACGACGCGGCCGTCGAGGTCGCACAGCGCATCTACGAGTCCCTGGTCTCGGGTGGCCGTTCCCCGTCCGCCGCCAAAGATCGGCTGCGGACCATGCCGCCCTTCGATCAGCTGCAGGGTTTCTGGAGCAGATGACGCATTGTCAGTGGCCGCCCCTACGCTCCCAGACATCGACTTCGTCCGACCGGAGGTTCCACGTGAGCGACGTTCCCGACGACCCCATGGCCAAGGCCCGGCGCCTGGTGCTCAGTTTCCTGCCTCAGGACCGGCAGCCGAAGTCCGACGAGGTGTACAACGCGGTCAACGTCATCTTCGGCATGATGGCCGCGCAGGGTGAGGCCGTCGACCGGGACGTGCTGGTCAAGGAGATCGAGGCCCTGACCGCCGTCTTCCAGGAGCGGTCCCTCGCCCTCACCGAGGGCGAGGGCCACGAACCGTGGCTGCCCGAGGCGAAGAACGACCGCGACTGGGACTTCTGGGAGCGCTACCGCAGGTACCTCGAGGACGTGGTCAACCTCCCGCCGTGGGTCGTGCGCCGGTTGGACCAAAGCTCGGATGACGTACTGGGCCAGCTGGAGGACCCCCGCCGTCCGGGACCGTGGCGCCGCCGGGGCCTGGTGATCGGCCAGGTGCAGTCCGGAAAGACCGGCCAGTACATCGGGCTCACGGCGAAGGCGGTGGACGCCGGCTACCGCTTCATCGTGGTGCTCGCAGGCATCCACAACGACCTGCGCAGTCAGACCCAACTCCGGATCGACGAGGGGCTACTGGGCTTCGACACCCAGAACCAGAGCCGCTCGGACGAGAACGGGCGTTCCCGCGCCATAGGTGTGGGCAAGATGCCGCTGGTGAAGAAGCTCAAGATCGCCTCACCGACCAACAGCGGCGAGAAGGGGGACTTCGGTCTCGCGACAGCGAAGGCGATCAACTTCCCCCTGGGTGACTTCCCCGTCGTACTCGTCGTCAAGAAGCACTACAAGATTCTCGAGTACGTACGTAAGTGGGTACTGGACGTACATGGTGTCGAGGACGAGAACGGCGACAAGGTCATCAGCGACCTCCCGCTGTTCGTCATCGACGACGAGGCCGACAACGCCTCCATCAACACGGTGCGTGACCCGGAAGCGGATCCGACCAAGACCAACGCGGCCATCCGCAAGCTCATGAAGAGCTTCGACAAGTCCGCGTACGTGGGCTACACGGCGACGCCGTTCGCCAACATCTACATCGACCCGGAGGCGGACCATTCCGAGGCGGGTGAGGATCTGTTCCCCGCCAGCTTCATCCGAAGTCTGCCGTCCCCGTCGAACTACCTAGGTCCCGAAAGGGTCTTCGGCCTCCAAGTGGAGGATGAAGACGAGGACGACGTGCAGGCTCTGCCGCTCGTCCGGCACGTGGACGACAGTGACGCCTGGCTCCCCTCCGGCCACAAGTCGGGCGACGTCCCTGCTGGAGACCTCCCCAAGTCCCTGCGCGAGGCGGTCCTCTCATTCGTGCTCTCCTGCGCCGCCCGCCGGGCCCGGGGCCAGGCGAAGGTCCACAACTCGATGTTGGTGCACGTCACCCGTTTCACCGCTGTGCAGAACCTGGTGCACGAGCAGGTCCAGGACCACCTGCACCTCGTCGTGGACATGATGCGGGATCGCTACGGGAAGGGGCCCGAGATCCGTGCCGAGTTCCGTGCCCTGTGGGAGAGGGACTTCGCCCCGACTACTGATTGCTTCGAGCCCGAACAGGCCGAGCGCCTGACTTGGGACCAGGTCTCCGACCAGCTCCTTCCGGCCCTCCGGAAGATGCAGGTCAAGACCGTGAACGGCTCTTCCAAGGACGCCCTCGACTACTACGACAACCGCAGGAACGGCCTCTCGGTGATCGCCATCGGAGGGCAGAAGCTCTCTCGCGGTCTCACTTTGGAGGGCCTGACGGTCAGCTACTACCTGCGGCCGTCGAAGACGTACGACACGCTGCTGCAGATGGGTCGGTGGTTCGGGTACCGCCCCGGATACGAGGACCTGTGCCGCCTCTACACCATGCCGACTCTTGAGGACGCCTACGTGGAGGTCACTGCCGCCACGGACGAACTGCGCAGGGAGGTCGAGGAGATGGCGACCCTCGGCCTCACTCCGAAGCAGTTCGGCCTGAAGGTGCGGGCCTCCTCGCTGGGCCTCACCGTGACGGCAGCCAACAAGATGCGGCAGAGCACGAAGATCATGCTCAGCTACTCCGGTGAGGGGCCGGAGACCGTGATCTTCAATCTCGCGAAGGGCACCGTCGAGCGCAACTATCAGGCCCTGGAAGCCCTCGTCCGTCGCATGGACGCCATCGCCGAGTCGGTCCCCTCCGGTGCGCCGAACGGCAAGGTCCAGTGGAACGACGTGCCCGCGGAGATCGTCTCCGAGTTCCTGACCGCCTACGAGACCGACCGCATGGCACAGCGTGTCCGCCCGAGGCTCATCGCAAAGTACGTGGACCAGTGCACGAGGGTCGGTGAGCTCGGCAGCTGGACGGTCTGTCTGGTCGGCAGCACGACGTCGGACACTCCCAAGACGATCGCCGGGCACACGGTCGGCCTCGTGACCCGTAAGGCACTCAACCCCAGGTTCGGGGACGAGGGGCGGTACACGATCCGCAGGGTGCTCAGCCCGCCGGACGAGATGATCGACCTCGACGTCGACCAGAAGGAGGCGGCACGAGCAGCCGCTGAGAAGGCCGCGAAGCTGCAGGACAAGGCGTCGGTCCCCAAGACACCGGCCGGCCCGCACATCCGGCGTCAACGCAGGACTGACCAGGGACTGCTGCTCGTCTACCCGCTCACGGTGCCGGACGCGTCTGTCCCCGGTCAGACGCCCCCTGTCGTGGGGTTCCAGGTGAGCTTCCCGCACTCCGAATACCAGACCAAGACCGAGTACGAGGCCAACGCCATCTGGCTGCAGGAGGACATCTACACCAAGGACGAGGAGGAGGACGAGGCGTGACGGTCACCGACGTCACCGAGGACGAGTGGCAGGAGCTGGAGAGCCCGCAGGACACCCCAGGGCGCTCCAGTATCCGCATGTACCCGGATTCCCCGCTCGACATCTTCCTCTCCGTCTCCCACCCCGATCGGCAGCGCATGCTGGTCTTCCGTACGGACGCCCGCTCCGCTGACCCCGTCGTACGGTCGGTCGGCCGTCTGCCGAGGGCCGCCGGGATAGAGATGAACCTGAGCGCGGTGTCCCGCCTGGAGTACGAGCTGCAGGTGATCCTGACCGAGAATGCGCTCCGGGAGGTGTTCAACCCGCTTGTCGCGGACGTGGCCGCCACTGCGCAGGCGGCTTCGGGAGCTGCCGACGCCCTGGCTGCCGCCGTGGCGCGGTTCGGTAGGTGGCAGGACCTGCTGCGTGCCGTCAGCACGGACGGACTCAGCCCCGAGGCTCGGCGTGGGTTGTACGGCGAACTCCTACTGTTGGGAGACACCCTGATCGCAGAGCTCTCCCAGTCCGAGGCAGTCGACGCCTGGACCGGCCCCACGGGGACCAACCAGGACTTCCAGCTGCCGGACGTGGCCATCGAGACCAAGGTCAGCACCGCCAAGCGACCCCGGAACATCCGGATCGCGAGCGAGAGACAGCTGGACAGCACCGGTACCCCTGCCCTCCTCCTGGCCTTCGCACAGCTGGACGAGCGGCGCGGAGGCTCTGGCGAGAGCCTGAACAGGCGAGTCGACCGCATTCGGCAGCAGCTCACGAACCCCGCCGCTCGAGCCCGATTCGACGGCCTGCTCATTCAGGCTGGCTACCTGCCGGCACACCGGGACTGCTACGACGAGCCTCGGTACACCATGCGGGACCTGCGCTTCTGGCACGTACGAGACGGCTTCCCCAGGCTGACCGAGTCCCATCTCCCCGAAGGGGTCGGCAACTGCTCCTACCAGGTGAGCACCTCGGGTCTGGACGCCTTCCGCGCACAGATCGACGAGGTGCGTGAGATGATCGGGGGACCCCATGGCTGAGCTGGATCTGGACGAGTTCTCCCGCAGCCTGGTCGCCGACGTCCAGGCGACGGCTGACGCCGAGGGGACGACCACCCCGGAGGCGTTCACCAGACGGGTCTTCGAAGACCTCGAACAGGCCGGCATCGTCTCCAACACCTTCACCGCCTACCACAAGGCGCACGGGCACGAGGTCCACGGATACGGGATCGGGGAGTCGGGCGAGTCTCTGGACCTGTTCGTCACGGACTTCCATCTGGCGCCGCTGGAGACCAAACTCAGCAAGGCGCAGACCGAGACGTTCTTCAGACGACTCCTGACCTTCGCGGCCCGCTGCCGTGACGGACTGCAGCAGCACATCGACGAGTCCTTCGACGTGTACGACATGTGCGCGGCAGTCGAGAAGGCCCTCACCGAAGTGCAACGGATCAGGCTCTTCCTGCTCAGCAACCGCGTCGGCACCTTCACCGAGGTACCGGCGTCAGACCTCGACGGCCTGCCGGTGACCCACGAGGTGTGGGACCTGGCCCGCCTGCACCGTCACGCGACGTCGGGTTCGCTCGGCGAGCCCATCGTGGTGCCCTTCTCTCCGCCGCTCCCCTGCGTCGCCGCGCCTTCCTCGGAGGAGGACCACTCTGTCGCCTTGGCGGTGATACCCGGGCAGATGCTCGCGGAGCTGTACGCCGAGTACGGCACGCGACTCCTGGAACTGAACGTCCGTTCCTTCCTCCAGACCCGCGGCTCGGTCAACCGTGGAATTCGGGAGACCCTGCTGCACGCGCCGGGCCGTTTCCTGGCCTACAACAACGGGATCACCGCGACGGCATCACAGGTCGACTTCGTGAGGGGCCCTGACGGCGAGCCCACCCACATCTCAGGGATCCACGGCCTGCAGATCGTGAACGGGGGTCAGACGACCGCCTCGCTCCACTACGCGCTCACCCGTGACAAGGCAGACTTGTCCGACGCGCGGGTGCAGATGAAGCTGACGGAGGTGGCACCCGACCGGCTCGCCGAGATCGTTCCGAAGATCTCGGAGTACTCCAACACGCAAAACCGGGTGACCCAGGTCGACTTCAGTTCCAACCACGACTACCACGTGGAGATCCAGCGGATCACCCGCTCTCTGTGGGCCCCCGCTGCGGACGGCAGCGGCCAGGAGACTCACTGGTTCTACGAACGCGCTCGCGGCCAGTACACGGACGAGCTGGCCAAAGCCCGGACGCCCGCAAGGCAGCGGCAGTTCAAGAAGCTCAACCCGACGAAGAAGAAATTCACTAAGGCGGACCTGGCCAAGTTCGTCCACTCCTGGCACCGGCTCCCTTACCTGGTCAGCCGAGGCGCCCAGAAGAACTTCGTCGAGTTCATGCTGCGCGTCGAGGAGGCTCCGCCTCGGGTGGACCTCCAGTACTGCCAGCGGGTGATCGCCATGGCGATCCTGTTCAAGACCGTTGACCGCATTGCCGCCATCCACGGCGCAGGCAGCCACAAGAGCATGATCACCACCTACACCGTGGCGCGTCTCTCCCTGGCCACGGATCGTCGGATCGACCTCGACCGGATCTGGCGGGACCAGTCCGTGACGCCGGTCCTGGAATCCGCCATCCACGACCTTTGCCCACGTGTCATGAGGGCGGTGACCACACCCCGGGAAGGAAATCACGTCGGGGAATGGGCCAAGAAGGTGGCCTGCTGGGACGTGGTGTCCACAGTCCCCTGGACGATGCCACGCGCTCTGTCCACCGAACTGCTCGACAATCCGTTGGACGAGGCCGCACTCTCCGGTGGTACCGGAACCGAGTCCGGAGCCGCCGAGGAGGCAGCGCTGATCCCGGCCGACGAGTGGTACGCGATCGAACGCTGGGCCAAGGAGACACGTGCCCTCGAACCGTGGCAGCGGCAGCTGGCGCAGTTCGTCGGTAGGAGGCTCGAACTGGAACAGGAGGTCCCCGAGGTCCAGGCCGTCCAAGCGCTGCACGCCCGCAACGAAGCACTACGTCTGGGGTTCAACCCCACCCCGTAGGAGCCAGGTTCGGACGATGACGACAACCCGGCCCCGGACCCTGAACACCGCGGTTCAGAGCATCCTCTTCCCTGCCCAGTCCCTGACCGTTTCCTCGAGGTATGACGCAGCACGATGCGACCTTGTGCGATCGCTGACTACAGCGGCTTCAAGGAGCACGAGGAGAGTGCGGCGCTCTCCTCCCAGGAGAACCTCAACAGGCTGGGGCTGAGATCGTGACCAGAGCGAGTGGAGGACCATCGGCGGGACAGTGGGTCTCCACCACGAAGAGCGAACACCTTCGCGGTCGACGCGCGAGGGACACGAAGCCCGAAGTGACCGTCAGGATGGCCGTGCACCGGCTGGGCCTGAGGTTTCGCCTCCAGCGATGGGTCGCGCGGCGCTGCACTGCCGACTTCGTGCTCCCTCGGTACCGAATCGCCGTCTTCGTCGACGGCTGTTTCTGGCACGGCTGCCCGGAACACTGCCCCGCCGAGTTCCAGGGCCCCAACACCCTTCTCTGGCAGGAGAAGATCGCAGCGAACAGAAAGCGGGACCAACACAACACCATGGAGGCCACGGAAGCCGGTTGGACCGTGGTGCGGATCTGGGAATGCGAGATTCGCCGTGACACCGCGGGCGCCGCTCAGCGAGTGGCGACCGTGGCCCGTGAACAGGGCGGCAGCATCCGCTCGCGTAGCGCTGTGAATCAAAGCACGCGGGCCCGTGCCCGAAATTCGGTTCTCGGGGATGGACGCGAATCCCGGCGACTCTCCCCCAACGACACGCTGTCCGTCATCATTGGCACATGATTCCCGAGTTCGAGATAGCGATCGGCCACAATTATCAACTGGCTGGCCTGAGCGGTGACTTGACGGCCGAGGGGGTGGCCAACGGTTTCACCGAGCATCACGAATACCACTGCCTCGGCCTGCCCAGCTGGGCAGAAGCAGAGGAGTGTCTCGAGAGGGAAGCTGAGGTCCTCGAGAGGGCGGCCTCATCGGACGCGCCTGACGGCGTCGAGGAGTTCCTCGACGAGACCCGGGAGACAGACGACCTGGGGTACTTCGACCTCATGTGCGTCCTTCAGGGCAACGACGTCGGAGTCGCCGGCCTCAGTCTCGCTCTCAGCGCAGCCCGGACAGCCACCTTCTATTCATGCTCTGGCGGGATCGACCACCGCCATCACGCTGACCACCCGTTGGTGGGGGTCGCCCCTGACCCGGAGCGCGGCGCGTTGATCATCGAACTCGCGAAACTCGCGGGCTGTGGTGTCGACCAGCGTGGAGGGCGCTGGTACCTGTACGGCCGATCAGTGACCGATCTCCATGCCCTGGGTCGGGCGATCGTCGAGCATCGAGAAGCTTTCGACGCCCTGCCAGCCCCGGCATGGGTCGAAGGACTCGCCGAGGAACTCGAGCGGGCCGACGACTACTGAGAGGTTCATTCCCCTGTGACGGCCAGAGTCAGCAGGTCGTCGGACAGCTCCCCACGGCGAGCACAGTGAGCGACGAGTGGGCAGTCCGAGCAGACAGGTTGCGTGTCCCGGCACAGGTCCACACCGATGAGACGGACCGCCGCCATGCGGAGCGGTGCGTCGTTCCCCGCGCCCACGAGCTTCACCAGGTTGACGCGCCCGTCGCTGAGCCGGTTCGCGTGGTCCTCGTCGACACCGTTGACCCTCGCAGCCACGCGAAGGTTCCCCGTGCCGACCAGCATGAGATCTTCGCCGATCAGCAGCTTGTAGAGAGCCTCTTCAGCTGGCTTCATGGACAGCTTGGCCGGAATCTTGAGTCGCTGATCCACCCTCCAGGCGTTCGGCTTGTCGACCAGTGGCGTCAGACGATCCACTCGCGCGCGGGCTGGCTTCGTGGGCGCCGCGTCGACCAGCTTCTTGAACAGCGTCGAGGTCAGCGTCCTCGACTTCCTGACGATGTCCATGATCTCCGCCATGGCGTCCGGCCTGACCTTGGCACCGGACAGTATGGCCACGACAGCGGCATGGAGTGGCACGGGCTCTTCGCTCGGAAGCTGGTACCAGTCGCTTCCGGCGCGCCGTCGTTCCGCCCAGTCGGTGAGCGCGTTCCGGACCTCCCGCCATCGGGGCTGAAGTCCGGACGTGGCGTCGGATCCGTCAACGGGCTTCAGTACCTCGGCGGCCGCCTCGCCAAGCAGTGGGGGCACGGCATTACCGATCTGCCGGAAGGCGTCACTCCGGGTGCCGGCGAAGCGGAACCGGTCCGGGAAGGTCTGCACGCGTGCAGCCTCACGCACAGTCAAGGTCCGCAGCTGCTCCGGGTGGATGTACCAGTAGCCGTCCTTGGCGATGTGCGCCGTGATCGTACGGCTGAGTTCGTCCCAGGCCAGCTTCTTGTACTTATCCGTGTACTTGTCCGGGCTGTACCGCTGGTACTTCCTCTCCTCCCCGTCCAGCTTCTCCTGTAGCTGGGAGTACTTGGTGGTGGAGTCCATGACCTGGAAGATCCGGTGGTCGTCTGCGCGGACCCTTCGGGTCATGTGATCCCAGATCACACCGCGGGTCGCGCCCTTGCGCATCTCCTCCGCGAAATCCGAGATCTTGCGCGGCTTGCGGTAGTCGATCTTCCGCTCACCGACTCGCTCGGTGGCGACGACCTTCAGCTCCGGGAGGTCGCCGATCGCGTCACGCAGCGTGGTGCGCCGCGGAGCGGGCTCACGCCAGGTGAAGTCGTCGACGTCCCTCCTGGCGAGAAGGATGAGGCGCTTCCGGTGCTGCGGGACACCGTAGTTCCACGCGTCGACGAGTCGCACCTGCGTCGCGTAGCCGAGTTCCTCGAGCTCTTCCTCGATCGTCCGGATCACGAAGAAATCGTCGTGCAGCCCCATGTCAGGAACGTTCTCCATGAGAACCACCCGCGGCCTGATCCGCTT
This sequence comes from Streptomyces sp. NPDC007084, assembly GCF_040703595.1. Classification (NCBI taxonomy): domain Bacteria; kingdom Bacillati; phylum Actinomycetota; class Actinomycetes; order Kitasatosporales; family Streptomycetaceae; genus Streptomyces; species Streptomyces sp. NPDC007084. The sequence continues at coordinate 182,636 of NZ_JBEYFY010000009.1, read as the reverse complement.
GACCATGTCCAGATAGGCGCTCCACAGCTCTTTCCGGCGGTCCTCCGGATCACGCCCGTGCTTCTTCACGAGGTGGCGGATCTTGTTGCGCCCGGCCCTGCTGAAGGGCTGACACGGAGGCCCACCCGCGACGAGATCAATCTCTGCAGGCCCGAGGATTGCCTCCAGCCTGTCCCGCTCCTTGGGATCACCAAGATCCATCTGCAGGCCCAGGCCGGGGAAGTTCGCTCTGTGGGTCTCGAGTGCACGCTCGTCGGTGTCCACTGCTGCGGCGGTGGTCCACCCAGCCCGCTCAACGCCCGCGCTCAGCCCACCAGCACCGGAGAAGAGATCGACGGCCAAGCGCCTGCCCTTGCCGATGTTTTCCAGCCATTCCGGGAAGGACTCAGGAGTGCAGCTGTGAGGGTGAAGTGGCAACTCCAGACAATCACTGCGTTCAAGAGGTACGCCGTAGTGCCCCTTACTCACAGCACAACCCTCCGTGACGCATGACATGAACGAGCACCAGGAGACCACAGACGTGCTGGTAGAAGCAAGGTTTTCGGCAGGTCCCCCAACCGGATTCGCAGAGCTGACGGCTGATGTCCCCCCGACGCAGCCACCGCTTCCGCAGACCCTCCGACCTGCAGCTTCGAACCGTAGTCCTGTGTCCCAAGACGGTCGATCATAGTGGAATCCGCTGCCCGCGCGTGCGGTATGGGCAGGTGTAATGCGACACCGCTGCCCTGACAACGACGCAACGCCGGTGAAGACACGTTCGAGGCGCGTACGTACCCGCTGAAGAGCAGGGAGCAGATCAGCAACGAGTCGCTACCCCTGCCTCGTGCAGGACCGCAACAGCGGCAGCCTCAGTCGAGGCGAGGCATCAGTAGCGAACGTCGAAGTTCCCCTGGCCGGTCCTCGCCTAATTCAGGATGGAGATAGGCGTCGCCGAGCAGGGCTGGCGGTCATTCTTCGCCGCGCCAGGTCGGTGTTCTCCGGTCACGAAGTCGCCTCCGGCGCCGTTCCATGCTCCAAGTAAGCAGTTACGCCGTTGACGCGGGCCTCGGCACCTGCGGTGATACGGCGTGCGAGGCGGGGGATGGTAAGCCCCGACAGCTCCCTGGTGTCGTGGAAGGCGTATCCACGGAGCTCGTCGGCTTGAAGCTCGATATGCCCGCACTCATCCTCGGTGAGACGGCCTCCGTCGAAGAGATAAAGGACCTTGTCGCCCTCTCCCGGGTTCGGCGCCCAGTCCACGACGAGCAGCCGCCCAATGGCGGGCTTGATGCCCAGCTCCTCATGGACTTCGCGCACGCACGCTTGCAGCGGAGACTCGCCGTTCTCGACGTAGCCACCAGGGATGTCGCGGTAATCCTTGTACGACGGCTCGACGAGCAGGACCCGGTCAGCGTCATCGAAGAAGAGCGCGCCGGCTGCCATGCGCGGGTGGGCCATCTTCGCTTCGTGCTCGTTCTCGGTCACAGGACGGACTCTAACCGCCGACCACGCCGAGCCTGCGGGCCAGGTCGGCCACCGGCTGGGACGGGCGGCCTCGGGTGCCACGGATCCAGCCGATGACCAGTTCGCGGCTCAGGTAGTGGTGGCGCACCTGCTCGGGTGCGGCTCGCTCGGCGTCCAGCAGCGTGGCCAGGGCCTCGTCGGTTCGGTTCCAGGCGCCGAGGGCTCGGGCGACTTCCAGGCTGTGCCTCACGCGCCGTTCTACAGGCAAGCCGCTGGTGTCGATGCGCTGCCCGAGGTCGGCGGCGATCTGGATGTCGCCGAGTTCTCCGGCGGTGGCGACGCAGTGGATTGCCACGTTCGTCGGGCCGAAGGCCGTCCAGAGGTGGTTCGCGTCGGCACCCAGCCGTTGTGCGACCTCATCCGCTTCGCGGAGGAAGGTCTGAGTAGTCGCACGGTCCTCCGCTCGGGCGGCCGCCATGGCGCCGGCGAGGAAGAGCGTGCCGTAGACCGAGAGGTACTCGTCGTTCGCGGTGCCCAGGCCGGGCTGCATGACGGCCGCCGCGTCGTTCACCAGCTGGATCGCCGCGGTGAAGCGGCCAGTGGCCATCAGGCAGTGCGTGACCGCCCGGAAGAGCGAGCCCGTCACCGTGCTCTGGCCGCTCTGTTGCGCTGCCGCCAGGCCACGGTCGGCGGCGATCCACGCCAGTTCCGACTCCCCGACCTTGCCCAGCACCATGGCCGCACCGTGGTAGGCCAAGGCGAGTTCGGCATGGGCCTCCTCCCCTTCACGCCCTGAATACGAGCGGGAGGCCGCGAGGGCGTCGGCGAGGACGAGGGGAAGCCGTCGGGTCGCGAAGCCGTACTGCGACACCTGGTAGGCGTCGAGGACTTCCTTCACCGCGTCCCGCAAGCCTGCCAGGGTCGGCGGTTCGTCGTCGGGTGGGAGCCCCAGCAAGGGCGTCAGCTGCTTGTAGTCCATGAGCGCGTCACGCAGAGCGGGCACCGTGCGGCGGCCGCTGTCACTCGACCACTCCAGGAGCGTCGGCTCGGCGAGGAGGTCACCGAGCGAGACGTCGAGAGCCTCGGCGAGTGAGGTGATCACCGAGAGGCGGTCGAGCTCGATCCGGTTGTTCTCCGCTTTGCTCAACCAGTCCGTGGTGCGGCCGACGAGGCCGGCCAGGACCTCTTGGGAGAGTCCACGTCGGCGCCGGTACCAGGCCACGCGTTCGCCGATGGTCAGGTTCTCTGTCATCCCTCGCATGTCCTGAGCATCACCTCGTGGCCGGAATCGACCCCGGAAGGTTTTTCCGGGGTGCTGCGGGGCGCCGCGCCTACTGTCTCAGCAGACCGAGAAAGCCGCAGGGCGATGGAGGTAACTCCCGTCATTCCAGCAGGCTTTGGCGATCGGTTCTGCTTCTCGAACGGGACGGAGGTGTGTGGAGGATGCGCAGCACGAAGACGGCGGAGCCATGGGCCGGACAAGGGCTGGGGCCGTTCGGCGTGGCAGTCCGCAAGCCGTACTCCAGAACGCGGTTCGCCACGGACGGCAGTGCCGTGCTGAAGGTCTACGTCGGCATCGACCCCGAGGGCCGACGCCGACGGGAGACCAGCACGGTCCAGCGTGCTGCCCTGTGCGGCATCTTGGCTCCGACCGTCCTCGCGACGGGATGCGACGAGGCCGGGTCCTGGACAGTGTTCCGGGCGGTGGACGGGACGCCGTGCTCGGTGGCCACCCACAAGGCGAGGGAGGACTACATCGGTCACGTCATGGCGGTGAGCGGCATGCTTCACCGGCCCACTGCCGGCGCTACTCCTGGCCCCGGCTGGGCGGCACGGACTGGCAGCCCAGTTTCCACGAGCCAGTTCCTACTGGATCAGTTCTCGGCCCGCTGCCGGTGGATGCCCTGGTGGGCTGCGCTGCGGGAGGCCCTCTCAACGATCGACGCCCACCCAACCGTTCACCTACATGGCGATCTCAAGCCCGAGCACCTCCTCGTCGACGGAGGGCACCTGCACGTCGTCGACTGGGAGGCGAGCGCCTGCGGCCCAGCCGTTCTCGACTACACCGACGTCGTCTTCCACCTCGTGCGTGACCTGCTGTACGAGGACGTAGCGCCGGCGCGCATCCCCGTCGATCTCGCGGACCGCTTGCCGTTCTGCGGGCCGGTGCTCGCCTGGCGTCTGCTCCTCTGGCTCGATCGCCGCCGGACCCAGGACATCGACCTCGTCACGACCCACGACATCGTCCGACTCACCGCTGAAGAACAAGCCGTTTCCGCATACCAGTCGCTCGCAGCGATCGTGGCGCATCTCCGCGCTGCCGGAGTCCCTCGCTGAATCTCGACCGCACCGCTCGTCCAGGCGCGCTGACGCCTGCGCTCATCCCCTTCTTCCCACCCCTGAACGGGAGTTCGTGATGCCTCGTACGAGCACGATCATCGGCAACAGCCACCTCGTCATCGACACCGCCATGGCCAGACCGGACGCGACGACCATCGTCGAGCGGAAGGGCCTCGGCCACCCGGACACCCTCGCCGATCACCTCGCCGAGCGGCTGTCCCGCGCCTACAGCCACCACACCGTCGCGCGCTTCGGCGCCGTGCTGCACCACAACTTCGACAAACTCGCTCTCCTCGGCGGTGCCAGCGAAGTCCGTTACGGATCAGGCGAGATGACCGCCCCGGTCCGCGTCCTGGTCAACGGTCGCGCGGCACCGATGTGCGGGGGCGAGACGATCCCGGTCGAGGAGATCGTCGAGGCCGAGGTGCGGGCGTTCTTCGCCGAGCGGCTTCCCGAGGTATCGGACCACCTCGACATCGTCTTCAACATCACCAGCAACTCCAGCCCGGGGGCGGTCCTCACCGGCGACGGGACCCCCGACCGCACGCGCTGGTTCAATCCCCGCTCCGTCGACGACCTCCGTGAGCGCCGGGTACGGCTCTCGAACGACACGTCGCTGGGGACCGGCTGGGCCCCCGAAAACGCCTTCGAGACCTTCGTCCGCGACCTGGTGAACCACTTCTCCGGCGAGAGCGAGTTCACCCTCTCCCACGCGTGGTGCGGATCCGACGTCAAGCTCATGGGCTTCTCGGACGGCGACGAAGCCGACATCGTCCTGTGCGTCCCGCAGAAGTCGCGGCACGTCGCCAGCCGGGCCGAGTACATCCGCAACAAGGAGACCGTCCTCGCCGAGTGCCACCGGCTGGCCGGCCTCCGGCTGCCGGGCGCCCAGGCGCGCTTCCGGCTCAACGCCCGCGACGTCCCGGAGAAGGACGAGCTGTACCTGACCTACACCGGAAGCTCGATCGAGTCCGGGGACGAGGGCGTCGTCGGGCGCGGCAACCGAGTCAACGGGCTGATCACGCCGCTGCGGCCGATGAACCTGGAGGGCGCCAACGGCAAGAACCCCGTCTACCACGTCGGCAAGCTCTACAACATCGCCGCGCAACGCCTGGCCCACCGCCTGCACGAGACCACCGACGGGCACGCGGAAGTGCATCTGGTCAGCACCACCGGCCAGCGTCTGGACGAACCCTGGCGCATCCTCGTCCGCCTCTCGGCCCCGGACGCCGAGGTCGACAAGGTGCAGGCCCTCGTCGCGGAGGTGCTGGGCGAGTTCCCCGCCCTGACGGATGAGCTCGTCTCGGACGGGATCGAGCTGAGCTGATGACGAAGCGGACGCTCGGAGAGATCCCCGCGGGGTGCAGGCAGCGGCTGCTCGCGCACTACGGGCCTGCGGTCAAGCCGTGGCTCGACGCCGTCCCGGGTCTGCTGGCACGTGCGGCAGGGAGGTGGAAGCTGACGCTCGTGGCGTACCACGACGCCGGCCACGCCTCGGTGATCGCGACCGCGGCCCGTCCCGACGGGCGTCCGCTGCTCCTCAAAGCATGGGTTGATCCATCTCGTTTTCGCCACGAGGTGGAAGCGTTACGGCTCTGGGCCCGTGGTCCGACGGCGGGGGTCGTGGAGGACGCGGACGACCTGGGCGTGGCCGCGCTCGAACTCATCGGAGGGCAACCCGGCGGCGCGGATCGGCCGCGGCGGGAGTTGCAGATGGTGGCGGCGGCCGTCCAGGGGCTCCACACTTTGGGGCGCCGCTGGCTCCGGTCGGAGCAGCTTCCACTCCTCACCGACTACCTCGCCCACGACGTCCGCCCGCAGATCGATCGGCGGATGCGCGAACTCGACCTTGGTGGCTGGCGTCCCCTTGTCGAAGCAGGGTTCGCTGCCGTCGCCGATCTGGACGAGGGCTCCCGCCGAACGACGGTCCTGCACGCCGACCTGTACCGCGAGAACGTCTTGTTCGACTGGCGGGGACACCCCCGGCTGATCGATCCGCTTCCCATGGTGGGCGACCCTGCCTTCGACTGGGCGTTCTGGACCGTCTACTACGAGCTCGGGCGTGGGACGTCCGTACGGTTGTCCGTCGCCTCACGTGCGTCTCGGACCCCCGTCCCCGTGCTCGCACCCTGGTGCCGACTCCTGGCGGTCCACGGCCTCCTCTTTTACGTGGAGTCCGGCGACCCACGCGCCACGTTCATGGCCACCGTGCTCAGCGATCTTCTGGCGACAGCGACAACCCCTCGGAGCGGATCGTGACGACGTACATCCTTCGCCATGGCCAGACCGACTACAGCAAGCGGTACCTCGTCAACGGCGACCCGACCAAGCAGATTCTTCTGACCGACGAAGGCCGACAGCCGCTCGCCCGTGCGTGGAACGTCCTCCCTCTCCATTCCGTAGCCACCTGGCTGACCAGCGAATTTCCGCGAGCGCGGCAGACCGCCTCACTCCTCATGGGCGTCCCCTCGCCCGAGCTGGTTGTCGACGCCCGGCTGAACGAACTCGACTACGGGGAGTTCGAGGGCAAGCCCTTCCTCGAATACGCGGCCTGGCTCGACGAGCACGGTCCTCGTCGGCGCCCACCGGGCGCCGCGGAGTCGCAGCATGAGGGCATACGCAGGCTGCTCACCGGTGTCCTCGCCGCTCTGGAGCATCCGGGGCCCCGCGTCCTGGTCGGGCATGGCCTGCTGGTGTCCGTCCTCCACTGGCATGGAGATCGCGCGGCCGGCGAGCCCATGCCGCTGTTCTTCGCCGAGGCTCCGTACATCGAGCCGCTCGCTATCACCGACGACGATCTTTCCCTCTTGGTCACGGAGCTCTTGGATGATCTTGAATCGGCCGCTCTGCGCGAGATCACCGCCGGTGGTGACGCGTCGATAGTGCGGATCGGCGAGGGGCCGGCGGTTGCTACCGTCGATGCCGTATCCCCATCCCACTCGCCGGATAAGAAGGATCTTCCCCATGCATGATGCCCGCGCCCTGATTGAACTGGGTGCCGAAGCGGTACGTCGGCTCGCTCGTCGCGGTTACTCCCTGGACCTGTCCCGACTGGAAGACCTCCAGTCCCGGCGCAACCAGGGCATCCGCTCGGCCGACGAGCTGCGGGCGGAGTCCAAGCGGGTGGCGAGCGAGGTCCAGCAGACAGCCAAGCAGGGTGGGGACATCTCCAAGCTGAAGGAGCGCGCCCGCGAGCTGAAGGACCAGATCCGCGACATCGAGGCCGCGCAGGAGAAGGTCCAGGAGGAGCTCACCGAGCTCCTCCTGACCATCCCGAACCTCCCCGACGACGAGGCCCCGGACGGCGACTCCGAGGAGTTTGCGGTCGAGATCCGGCGCGTCGGCAACCCGCCGGCGTTCTCCTTCGAGCCGAAGGACCACGTCGACCTGGGCGAGGCCACCGGCATCCTCGACTTCGCCCGCGCCACCAAGCTGTCCGGTTCGCGCTTCGCGGTCTCCCGCGGTGCCGGCGCCGCCCTGGAGCGCGCTCTGGCCACGCTCTTCCTCGACATCCACACGCGCCGCCACGGCTACGTCGAGCACGGTGTCCCGTACCTGGTGACCCGCAAGACGATGACCGGCACCGGCCAGCTGCCGAAGTTCGAGGAGGACCTGTTCAAGACCGGCGCGGCCGATCGCGACCTGTTCCTCATCCCGACGGCCGAGGTCCCGCTGACCAATCTCTACTCCGACGAGATCATCCCGCCCGCCGAGCTGCCCCTGGCCCTCACGGCGCACACCCCGTGCTTCCGCTCGGAGGCCGGCTCGTACGGGCGCGACACCCGCGGCCTGATCCGCCAGCACCAGTTCTCCAAGGTCGAAATGGTCAAGATCGTCGACCCTGAGACGGCGGACGCCGAGCTGGAGACCATGGTCGGCCACGCCGAGGCGTGTCTGAAAGAGCTCGGCCTCGCCTACCGCGTGGTCAAGCTGGCCGCCGGCGACACCGGCTTCTCCGCGCAGCTCACGTACGACATCGAGGTCTGGATCCCGAGCCAGAACACCTACCGGGAGATCTCCTCGATCTCCAACTTCGGTACCTTCCAGGCCCGTCGCGCCAACATCCGTACCCGCGGCGAGGACGGCAAGCCCAAGCTCGTCGCCACGCTCAACGGCTCCGGCCTGCCCGTGGGCCGCACCCTGGCCGCGCTCCTCGAGCAGTGCCAGCAGCAGGACGGCTCGCTCGTCCTCCCCGAATCTCTCTTCCCGTACCTCGGCTTCCGCCGGATCTCGGCGGACGGAACACCGGAGGCATAAGTGCTCGTCGGCGTCTGCGACTTCCCTGGTAGCTACGCCTTTCCACCCGCCGGATACGGCGGGATCGAACGATGGCTGTGGGCGGTCGCCGTAGGCGCCCGAACCGCAGGCGCCGACGTACACCTCCTCGGGCCGGGCTGGCTCGCCGACCTGGAACACGACTGGGTCCGCAAGCCGGTCCGCCTGGAGGACATCACCATCGGATCGCTCGCCGAACGCGAGCTCCGCGCCAACGACTACGATCTCTTGGTCGTGGGCCACGAATACCCCTCGCTGCCCGCGTGGGCCCGCACGTGGAGCGAGCTGGACTGCGACGTCGCCACGTTCCAGCACTCCCCGGTCTTCCAGCACACCGACGCCGCATTCGACGGCAAGCGGTCCCGCCTCTACTGCTACTCGCCCGAGATGATCGAGCGGTACGCCAGCTGCGAGCCCATCCCGGAACTGGCCGTACACCTCGGCCTCGACGAAGACGAACCACCTGCCGTCGCCGGACGCGACCTCGTATGGCTCGGCCGAGTCGACGCGGAGAAGGCGCCCCATCTGGCTGCCCGCGCCGCCCAGTTACTCGGCCGTCGGATACGGATCGTCGGCCCCGTCTTCGACGAGGAATACGTACGCCGCCACGCCCAGCTCCTCAACGCGGACCACGTCGAGTGGGTCGGCGAACTCGGCGGCCCCGCCAAGACCGCCGCCATCCGCGACGCCTCCGTCTTCGTCTACACGTACGCCCGCACCTACGTGGAGGCCGGAGCCGCGGTCTTCGGAGAATCCCTCCGCGTCGGCACACCCATGGCCGCTCTCACCTGGCGCACGGGCACATGCGCCGAAGCCGCCCTGTGCGACGCGACCGGCACGATCGCCGTGGCCGACCCCAAGGAAGACGACGAGACCGCCGCCCACCAACTGGCACACGCCATCGAGCAGGCGGAGAGCCTGAACCATCGGCAGGTCCAGGAGATCGGCCTCCACCGATTCGACCCGGCACGGCACTTCACCGCCATGGCGGCACCAACATGCTGACCCGATCGACCAGCACGGTCGCGGAGACGCTGGCCCGACAGATACCCGCCGTGCTCCGCGCGAGATTAGGACCGCACTGGGAGTTCACGACCGCCGCCGACCGCATCGAAATCCGGCACCCACACCGAGGCACCCCCTACAGACCACCACGTAGAAGCCCCTCGTGGAGGGAGCTGCTCGACAGCCTGGAGACCTCCTTCGCGAGTGGCGGAGCCGCTCGCGACACCTGTCTCCCCCTCCGCTGGGGCAGGGAGACGGAGCTGACCATCTCCGCAGTACAAGCCCTCGATCCGCTCCTCAAGGACGGCAGGCCCCACACCTACCGACGCGGCTTACTCGCCCAGCCGGTCATCCGCTTCACAGGCCAGCGCGATGTCTCGGGCTTCCTGAAGGACGGGTTTCTCACCTCCTTCGTCAACATCTCCCGCGTCCAGCCCGTGAACAACCTGGACGAGTGCGGTGACGTCTTGGACGGATGGCTCACCACGCTCTCCCAACTCGGCTTTCACGCACGCCACTTGCGGATATACGGGGCGTTGCGACCGTGGCGTCGGCGACAGGTCGAAGGCATCACGCTCCGTTTCGACCACCTGAACCTCACCCTCGGGGACATCGTCCTCCTGTGGCACACCGACCACCCGGATCGCTTGGCGGTGGATCTCGGAACGGGCCTGGAGCGTCTGGCCTGGGCCCGCACTCAGGCTCGCTGGGGTGACCTGATCTACGGTCGCTTCGCCCACGCGGCACCACCGGCGACGCTGGACGCCATCCGCACCGCCACGCTTCTCCTGGGCTCCGGGATCAACCCTGCATCCCGGGGCGCCGGCGGGGTCACCCGGCGCGTCGTGGGCACGATCGCCCCGGATGCTGTGCGCCTCGGTGTCAGTGCCATCGTTCGAGATGCGCACGACTACTGGTCCCTGTTCAGCCCTCTGAGCGCCCCATGGCCAGAGGTCGCTCGCGCTGTCGAGACTGAGATGGAGCGGCAATCAGGGCAGCCGACGCCGAGGGAAGCTGGCTCTGCGCAACATCTCTGACCTGGGTCGCGAACCACCGTGCCTCGTCTACCAGGGCGGCCCCTCCGCCGATTTCCCAGTTCGTGTCCATTGACAACGAAGCCAGTCGCAGGCGCGCCTCTGACCTGCGGCGTCTAGTTTGACTGTCATGGTGCTCGCCACCGCGATCAATGGCTACCAGGAGGCAGGCCGCTGGAGGACGTGCACGAACGTATGGACCCTGGGCAGCAGCAAATTGCCCCTCAGCCACCGCTATTAGGCAGAGTTCTCGCGAGGGAGCAGGTATGGCTGCAGAGCGGTCAGTGGCAGCCACTTAGTCGGCGGAATTCGACCGAGAGGGCCGAGCTCAGCAAAGGGGCGGACGTAGCTGGGAAGGGTGCCGTACGTCCCGTACGCCTCCCGAAGCCCGTTGAACACTGCCTCAGAACGGCAGCACCAGTTTGATTCCGAGTGATTGGGCAGCCGACCGGAGGCCCCTGCCGCGAGGCTCCCCGCCGTGTCAAGACGCATGTCGAAACGATGCTCCAGCCCGATGCTCTCTCCGGCCTGGTAGGAGTATTCGACTCCGGCGGTAGACACTGTCACCGGAACGTAGCCGACGTTGCTCACCTGGACGACGATGTATGTCTGTCCGTTGAAATCATCGGACCGCATCTCCATCAGCGAGTCGAGCGGCCCGGTGATCACGCCGCTCGGCACCCCACGCCCGCCACGCAACTCGACCGCGACCTTAACCTCCGTCAACTCGACCAACCTCTGAAGGATCTGGTCGATGACCTGCCGAGATTCGAAGCTGGACAGTTGGGTGCCGGTCTGAGCGACCTGCGACGCCTTCCACTCCTCTAGCTCCTCGACGGTGTAGACCGATTCATGCTGGTCAACTGGAGGGTGATGCTGACCGCAGAGCAGGAGCAGGTTTTCAAAGCTGTGCAGCGACTCCTTGGGGTAGGACGGGTCGTGCCGAGGACCCTTCTTCTTCTCCGATCGGATATGCGCGATCTGCACGACCACTGTCAGCTTGCCCCGGTCTCGGAACAACAGCTCTGCGGCGCAGCCGGGGTATGCGCACGTTGATGCGCTCCCGAACAGCAGCTTGATTGTCAACTCGGCATACCTGGCCACCGTTGAACGGTAACGGACCCGTCTCATCGAGCTTGTCGCGATCCGCCGAACCGGCCGGATGGCTTACTGGTCCCGAGCATCTGAGCCGACGATCAGCAACTGCAACCCGCTGCCTGTACGGCCAGGCTCGCTGGCAAGGAATCCGAAGCGACTGGATTCGTTGTCAAACGTCTCGTTTGAATGGCAAAGGACAGTTCGCCTATGGCAGACGGGAAAGAGCTCGGAATGACTGGATCACTGCGTCACAGCATGTCAACGTTCAACACCCTGCTGGAAGTTGGTCTCGCATCACTTGGAGGTGCCCCTGCGTTCGCGCCGCTCCGACGAACCCTTCCCTCCCGACTCACAGGACCCGGTGTACTGGGTCGCCCCGCGTCACCTGGCCGGTGACGACGGCGCTCTGGCCGAGCGGGTCGGTGACCCTCTCACCGCTCTTGACTGGCGGGTGTGGCCGACCGCACGCAACACCCTGCTGTACGTCAGCCCGGACGGACTGCGTGGCGCCGAATGGCTACTGGCCTCCTACCCGTTCGAGCTGGGCGGCCTCCCTGTGGCCTGGCAGGTAAGCGCCCGGTCGCGCACCGACTCCGTGATGGCGGCCTGGAACGCGTACTTCACCACCGGAGTGCCGTACGAGGCGGTTACGGACTTCCTCCTCGCGCTCGACGCCCGCGTGGCGCCGGACGAGGGCTTCGACGGGCCGGACGTGGTGCTCCAGCAGATGAGTGCTCGGGGCTGGTTCCGCGACGCCGACCGCCCGCGTACCGCCGCCTTCGACCCCGGCTTCTCCGCCAGCATCTCGCTGGAGTTGCTGCCTCCGTTGGTTCAGGACTCGGATCCGCGTCCTGGCCAGATGGGCTGGCAGGCATGGGCGGAGCCTGGTCTCGGCGATCCGTACCTGTGGTGCGCGAGCTTCAGCTCCAGCGTCCCGCACGACCTGGTTGCGGTGTTCGCCTCCTCGCTCGCCTCGGCGGCCCCAGTGCCGCGTCGCTCGCTGCCTGCCAGTGCGGAGGACCGGCTCATCATCGTCCGCCGCAGTTGACAACTAGCCCACCGGACGAGCGCGTCCCGTTGTACCTTCCGCGGTTCCTTGTGCCCGCCCATGCCCGATGAAAGAGATGGAGACCTCATGTTCCGACGCCGTTCCCGCGCCGACCGGGAGTTCCGCGAGGCTCAGCGCGCAGGCCAAGCACTCCTTGCTTACACCGCCCACCTGCCTTGGCCGGAGGCACCCACTACGGTGCCGGAGTTCCTGCCGCCGGAGTTCCGGGCGCCGTGCCGCCAGGACGTCTCGGGCTTCATGATGCGCTGGGACCTGCCGCTGATCATCGACGGCGAGGTCCACGCCTGCTGCTGCGGTGCGTACCGGAACTGGATCGTCTTCAACATGCGGGACGACTCGGTCTGGCTGCGCTGCAAAGCCGGGCACGAAGCACAGGAGACCCGGCTGGACACCGCCTGGTACAACCGCAACTCCGGTCCAGTCGACCGCTTCCACCCCACCCTCGAAGACGGGCTGCGCCACCTCGGCCACTGAATGCGCGAATACCCCTTCCCCTCACCCCCGCGTTCGTCGGCATCTGGAGAGCCGACCCGGTCAGACCATCCGTCTCGCATCACCAAGGGGTTTCGCATGCGCCGTTCCACCATGACCACCCTCGGCCTCGGCGCCGTCTTCACCGTCCTCGCCCTGACCGGCTGCGCCAGCCACGCCGCGCCCACCGACTCCTCCGCACCCGCACACCGGGGCGGCAGCGTCCCCTCGGCAGCCGCGCCGCTGTCTTCGGCCCAGCTGAACCAGCGGCTGCTGGACGAGAGCGACCTCGGCGAGGGCTACACCCGCAAGCCCGAGACCCCTCGTCGCGACGACGACGTCACCATCCTAGATTGCCCGGCGCTGGAGAAGCTCGGCAGCAACGCAGCCACTGGCTCCGGCCTCGCCTTCACCCGTAAGGCGAAGGCATCCTTCACCTACACCAGCAGCAGCACTTCCGAGGTCAGCGAGGAGCTGTACAGCGACAGCCCGGCGAAGCTGTCCAAGGGCATCGGGAAGGTCTTCGACGCGATGCTCTCGTGCCCCGCCTACCAGGTGACGTCAGGCAGCACGGTCGTCGACGTGGGCACCGCGAAGTCGGCCGCGCCGGACCTCGGCGACGAGCAGTGGAGCCAGCTGCTCACCTACTCCGCCGGTGGACAGCGCAGCGTTGTCAAGCAGACGGCGATCCGTATCGGCAACATCCTGGTGATCGTCTCTGGCAGCCCCGGTCTTGTCGACGCTCACCTGGCGAAGGCCGTTGACAAGGGACAGCACGCGCGATGACCAGCTACATCGCAGCTGCCTCCATGGGCCTCACCCTGGAGGCACTTGTCCCAGAGGTCACGGATCCACACCAGCGCGGGCAGAGGCCGGCAAAACTGCGGGCATCTGCAACGGGAAAAGGGGCCGGCGGCCGGGGTGAATCCCGGCCGTCGGCCCCTTCCTCAGATCGGTGTGCGCGCGGTGTCGCCCTGCGTCAGAAGGCGTACGGAGCGAACGGACGGAGGGGGTCTGCCACAGCCCCGAGCAGTCGGTCGAGCTCAACTCGGTCATCCTCGGTCATGATCTTGACCGCGTCGCCGAGGGTCTTCCGTATGAGCCGGTCCATGAACGGAGCGAGGAACTGCTGCAGTGCCTCAGACGCTGCGCCCTTCGTCCGCAGGTACTCCCGGTAGCGCGCGATTTGGGCGCGGACTTCTTGGAGTTCGGCGCGGGTGGCCGTGCCGACGATGGTCTGCTCCTCCTTGGTGAAGGGCTGGCCATTGGCGTGGGACCAGGTGTTCGTGTCCGAGCGGTACGTGAAGTCCGTGTCGCAGAGGAGGACGACGACGTGGAAGCGGGGTTCGGTTTCGGGCATGCAGGTGCTCCATACGAGAGATGAGATGGGGTGGTGGGGCGACACAAACTGTCCGGAGAATCCCCGGTTTCGGTAACCGGGGATCCCCGGCTACCATCCGCCCGCACCCGTGCCACGTATCGCCGCGTAGCGGGGTCTGCCCGCTCACTTGAGGCCACGACGGCCCGCCGGCGCAACGGGCCGCCGCCCGTGGCCTGTTACCGCCTCGGGTGGCTATCCCGTCCTAGTGCAGGGGCTGGCTCCGCAAGCTGATGTGCGGGCGGCACCGAGCTATCGGCCACTTGCGTCCATGTGGTCGAGCTCCGTCGGGCCGCTTCAGCTCGGCGGTTGGGTACCGGGTTTCGGCTGGTGTGCTGGATACGGGTGATCAGGACGCGGGCGGGCTGCCGGGTGGTGCCCAGTTCGCGTTGCTCCGCAGCCTCCTTGAGAAGTTGGTGCGGCTTGTGGCCGCCAGCTTCGGCATCGGCGAGAAGGGCGGCGAGAGCGGGCCAGCTCTGGTCCGCGAGGATTCGCTCGGCGTGGTCGGGGACTGCGGTACGTACATCACTGGCTAGGGTCCGCAGGGCCTCTTCACGCGGCCGGTGGCTTGCCAGTTCGCTGAGCGTGGGGGCCAGGGCGTGATCGGCGGCGGCCTGCAGGTAGTGGAGGGTTCGGCGGGCGGCGTTGGCCTGGTGGGCGTGGTTCTTCGCCTCGTGCCACCGCCCGGCGAGAATCGTCGCCCAGACCAGGGCCGCGAGCAGGGCCGCGAGCGCGCTGCCGTCCGGGCCAGTGGCGGTGTGGACGATGTCGCGGGCTGCGATGCGTACCGCGTTGGCCGCTCGGTCTTCGGCATGGATTCGGGAGCGCTGCGCGCGAGCGAACGCCCTTGATGCAGCTCGAAGTTCGGCGCGCAGGCCCTCGGGGGTGTGCTGTGCGGTGGCTTCGATCAGTTCGCCGAGCGCGGCGATGTGGGCCTGAGCCCGTGCGTCACTGCCGGATCCGTCGTCACCGGTGGCGTCGGTGAGCTCGGCGTGGAGGCTGTCGAGGGCGTCGGTGGCCTGGTGCCAGGGGGTGGTGGTTCGCGAGCGTCGGGCGGTGGGGTGCTCTTCGGCCGTGGTCGCCAGGCGGGCCTGCAGCTTGGGCAGGCTGAGGTCGGGGGCGATCTTCCCGCCCGGCTTGTAGATCTGCTCGCCCTTCGCGTTCACGTCGCCGGGGCGGCCGACAGCGTAGCCGAGCAGGTCTCCGGAGGGGCCGCGCCTTGACTTGACCGCGACGCCGTCGGCTTCGAGGTACGTGAGTAGTTCCTCGGCGTCGGCGACGTGCGGGATGGCGGCGCGGATGCGGTCTTCGAGCCACTGTCGGCTGGTCTGTTCCCAGCCAAGGCGCGTCACCTTGTGCATATCGGCCTGGGTCGGCCGACGGCTGGCGGTGCCGTCGCCCTTCTTCAACTGGCGGAGCCCGTAGTCCTTCTCGATCTTGCGGCACTCGTCGCCGACGCGGATGCCGTTGTTGTGGAGTTTGGGTCGGCGGCCGTCCTCGCGGACCGTGGTGGCGAGGATATGGATGTGGT
Organism: Streptomyces sp. NPDC007084; assembly: GCF_040703595.1. Lineage (NCBI taxonomy): Bacteria > Bacillati > Actinomycetota > Actinomycetes > Kitasatosporales > Streptomycetaceae > Streptomyces > Streptomyces sp. NPDC007084. Next base: position 166,992 of record NZ_JBEYFY010000009.1, on the reverse strand, counting down.
CGTCGGCGTGACGTACGGCGATCCAGCGACAGGCCAGGTCGTCTCCTTCCGGCGCGATGCTGGCCGCGTGCACGATGCGCTGGGCGATCTCGCCCCACTCGACGTCGGAGAGGTAGCGGTCTTCGGGGGCGGCTCGGACGGGGCAGTGCCACACGTGGTCGGTGACCGGTTGTCCGAACTCGCCGTTGCGCAGCCGTACGGGCTCGTCGAGGTAGCGGCCGAGTTCGGTGAGGGTGGCGTTCTCGTCACGGCCGGGGTCGGGCATGGCGAGCATCGCGAAGCCAGCGACGATGTGCGGGTCGAAGTGTTCGTCGTGCGTTCCGCGACCGTAGAGGTAGGCGAGCAGCCCGCGGGTGTTGGATCCGGGGCCTTTGATGGCGGCGATCATTGCGGTGGGCCTCAGACTTCGGTCGGTTCGGCGGGCTCGCGCAGGGCCTCGGCGATCGAGGACAGCATCTGGTCCAGCTCGTCGAGTCGCTGGCGTACGTCGGGTGGAGTGAGGTCGCTGTTGAGTGCGCGCGCTATCTGGTTGATGTTGACGCCGATGCGGTTGAGCTGGCGCAGGACCTGGGCGCGGAACATGTGGGTGCGGCGGCGGTCCTCGGACAGGGGGAGGTTGGCGGTGAACCGGCCGGTGACGAAGGCTACGACGACGTCGGCGGCGAAGCCGCCCTCGCCCTTGTAGCCGTGCTCGGTGGTGGCCTTCTGGAGCTGGGCGAGCTGCTCGGTGGTGAAGCGCAGGGGGCCGATTCGCTCTTTGCGTTTGTCTCCGGTGAAGCGGCGAATCGTCGGCTGGACGCTCTTCACGGCGGGCTCGCCGGAGGACGTCTCGGCGGCGCGGACGGGGCGCAGGATCTCGCGCTGCATGGTGTGGAGTGTGTCCGGGTCGGGGCCGCCTTCGGCCCCGACCTCCCGGTCCGGCGCCCCCTGGCGCTGGGCCGTCTCCGCCACCCCTGGGGCGGAGATCCCCGAAGACCGGCCCTGAGTCGGACTCGGGGTACTACTGGCTCCGCCAGGGGCAGGTCGCCCGAACGCGCGCCGCCAACGCTCCTTCAGCGTAGAGGGCTTCGTCAGTGGCAGCGGCTCGCTGGGGGTGTTATCGGGGTGGTGGGGGTCGTGCGTCATGAGCGGTGCTCCGGAAGGGCGGGATGGGCGGACGGATACACGGGACCGGTGCACTGGACGGGGCGGCCACTGGTCTGTCCACAGGTGTGGATATGCGGGTGCCGAGTGGGGTGGTGGCCGGGTGACCGGAAGGGTTCCGATCACCCGGTGAGGTTGCGGTCAGCGCTTGGAAACCTCGATCCCGGCGGCTTCGAGTTCCGGCCGCAGCAGTTCCATCACCTCGGTCTGGCGCTCACTGCCGATCGTCAGGGCACGGTCCTTCACGGCCTCCCGGAGCAGGCCCCGGGTGAGCTTGCCGTGCTGGTGAGCGGAGGTCCGGCCGATGTCGGCGAGCTCTGCGATGGTCGCTTTCGGCGGACGGCCACCGCTCGACTTGGTCGCTGTCACTGCGGATGGAGGTTCCGTCCGCTCAACCGGAGAGCCGAGCGGTTGACCGTTGAAGGCGTCAGCTGCGGCAGCCGACGCAGAGCCATGGGCGGATGGGGTGACCGGTGGTTCCGGCTCATGCACGGACCCGGCGTCCGGGTCGTCAGCAGGGTGCTCGACGAGCTGGTGGACCTGCCGCATCAGCACGGCGAAGGCCACCATCGCGGCGGCCGGAGGCACTGCGGCGACCACGTAGTCGAGGAGCGGGACAGCCCTGGGATTGCCTGTGCCGCTGGCCCCGGCGACGTTCAGCACGATGGATCCTGCCGACCCGATGACGGTGACGCCGACGGCCCACCAGTCGGTGACCCTGCGCAGGCTCGCGCGGAGCATGAGCAGTTCGCCCGCGATGATGAAGGCGTCCAGGGTGGCGGGCCATGCCCAGCGGCGCATGGGCGAGTTGCCGAGCCCGTGCTGGCCGGCGATACCGGCCAAGTGCGCGTAGGAGAGCCAGAACGCTCCGGCGGTCAGGATGATGATGACGATGCCGGCTGCGGCGAGCGCGAACTGCTCGACGGCGTGCCCGATGACTGCTGGCTGTCCTCCAGTGGACTTTCGGCCTGGCTTTCGGAGGCGGCGCCATAGTGAGCGAAGGCGTGAAGGGATGCGCAAAGCGGGGGTACTCCCTGAGGTAGTGGTGTGGTGCGTATTTGCCGTCTTGGCCGTTGCAAGTGCAGGTCAGGGCGGGTACGGCAGCCGCCTTGACTCCCCGTCCTGACGGCCGTTGCCGATGCCATGTCTCGACTCGGACCAGCCCGGTGTGCCCCCTGCCAGCCCGGTTGCGGGCTGCCTCTGTCCCCAGTCGGGACGGCGGCGTTGCGCCTTCCGTCCCGACGGGCAGGGCTGTGACCTGTGGTGATACGGCAGGACGGCGGGGGACGGCATAAGACGGATGTGGGCGGCGTCTTGGCGGTAGGGATGCGGCTGATGGTCGCGTTGCCGTCTTGGCTCCGTCTGCCGTCTTGCGTGTATGTGGTGTGACCTGCGAGATCACGGCAGGGACGGCAAGTACGGCAACCAGCGGTGGTGGGGCTCAGCCTTTGCCCGGGGCGGGGTCGGCGTCGACGGGGTGGACGGAGGGGCAGTACCGGCGCCAGGCGTCGAGGAACTTGTTGCGCATGTAGCCCTTGCGCTGGGTCCGGTCGGCCATGCGGACGTTGCCGGAGGTGATGCCGAACTCGCGCAGCATCCTGCCCAGTTCTCGGGCTGTCAGCCCGCCACGGCCCCATTCCGCCGCCCACGGGCTTTCGGGATCCTGGCGCAGGTGGTGGAGGAGATCTTCGGTGGACAGGCTGTCCACCTCGCGCTGGGCGGCGAAGACCCGGCGGATGTCAGCGAGAATCCGTGCACCGCTGGGGTGGTCCTCCTCGGCCGCCACCTCGGCGGCGACCATCCGGGCGCACGCCACCCGAGCCCGACGCGGCCAGGAGCCGCCAGCCAGGTCGGCGACGATCACCAGCGGCTCCCAGGTGTCGGCGGCACGGTCCTCGACCGGCAGGTCAGGCTCCAGGCTCGCGGCCTCCTCCAGCAGCGGGCGAGCCCACGCGTGAACGCGGTCGCGCAGCTCGTGCAGGGCAGGGATGTCCCGCCGCGAGCGGAAGGGTTTGACCTTCTCCCCCTCCGCCCGACGCCGCATGCGGATCACCACCGACCGGTCCATCACCGTGTCAGGCAGGTCGCCGATCCCCGCGATGGCCGCCATGGCGAAGGTCGCGAACCGGTGCGGAGTGTGGTCGTTGCCGACGACCCGGGTCACATAACGGCCCCGCTGATGACCGGCGTTGAGCAGGCCGCGCGTCTCCTCGTTCTTCTCCGCCACCTTCGGGCCGAAGATGGTGTCCGCCTCGTCCACCAGCAGCGTCGGCGGCTCCTCCTCGTTGATCGAGCGGAAGATGGCCGCCGGCGTGGTGTTGATGGTCAGCATCGGCTCGTGGACCGTCTCGGTCAGCACGTCCAGCAGCCGCGACTTGCCGCACCGCTTCGCCGGCCCGACCACCGCCAGGCGCGGGGCGTGCTGCCACGCGGGCTGCAGATGCGTCGCCGCCACCCACAAGGTGATCGCGTCCAGCGCCTCCGGCGAGGGCGGGATCACGAACTGGGCGATCTGTGCACGCAGTTCATCCAGCAGGTTCGAGCCGAGCGTCGGCTCCGCATCGGGTATCGCCTCCAGCCCGCCCGGCGAACCCGCCTCGTCGGCGGTACGAGCGGCAGTGCCATCGTCCGGGTCCGTATCGGCGTCGCCATCCTGCGCGGCGCGCAGGTGGGCACCGGGCTGGCCGGGGATGGCTGCTACAGGCCAGGCCACCTGGGCAGGGACGGAATAGGACTCGGGGTTCTCGGGTTGCACTGGGCGACTCCTCCTCTGGCGGCGCCGGGCTTGCACGCCCCTGCCGCCGGGTCGGTTCTCATGGGACTACTGGGGAGTCCTGGAGCCTCCGGCGTTGCACCGCCGGGGGCTCTCCCCGTTCTCACGGGCGCTCGGCCACTGCGAGGGACCACGGACAGTACGGTCACGCCCGTCCACAGTCCAGCGCTTCTGTGTCAGCTCAGCGCAGAAGCGTCTGCTACGTATATGCCCTCTCATGCGGCCAGCCCCAGCAGGGCCAGCAGGTCTGCGGTCACTACTCGGTAGGCGTTGCCCAGCCGCAGCACCTTGCACGGGTACTGGCCACGCTTGGCCAGCTCGTATCCCTTGCTTCGTCCGAGCCCCAGCGCCCGGTTACCTGTCTCCAGGTCAACAGCAGCGGGAAGCTCCAGCAGCTCCTCACGGCTCATGCCCTTCGACCGGCCGACGATCTCGTTGTCGCGCACACGCGCTCCATCCATGACGAGCCCTCGGCGAACACGGCGATCGCGTTCGTCTCCAGGCCATGGAATCAACGCTAGGGAAGTTAATGTGTCTCCATGACACAACGCCGTTTCGACCATGGATACGAGAAGGGCGACGACACGGTCGACGCCCTCGAATGGGAGGACCACGTCACTGCCACCGTGGCCGGCGAGGTCCGCAGACGACGGAAGGGACTGCGATGGAGTGCACAGGACCTGGCCGACCGGTGCGAGGAGATCGGCTATCCGATCCCCCGCAACGTGATCGCCAACATGGAGTCCGGCCGTCGCGCCGTCCTGCCCCTGGTCGAGATCATGGTCCTCGCGAAGGCCCTGCGCGTGTCCCCGATCAGCCTGATCTACCCCGTCGGCTACGTCACCGAGGTCCGCGAACTCCCCTACCAGGAACCGCAATCGACCTGGGACGCCCTGCAGTGGTTCACCGGAAACTCGCCCGCTGAAGACGCCACCGATTACATGCTCGACCACTTCCAGGCCCACGACCTCGAACTCCGCTCGGCCCAGGCCGCCGTGGAAAGCGAGGACTACGAACGCTGGAAGGTGAAGACCGCCGCCAACCGTGTCCAACGGGAAGCAGCCGAGCGTGCCTTGGCCCGCTACACCGTCCAGGCCGCCAACGCCAAGCGCGAGCTTCGCCGGCACCGCGACGCCATCCGAGAGGGCGGCGGCATCCCACCCGACCTGCCCTCTCCGCTCGACGACGTCGACCCACCCGACACCGACACCACCGAGGAGATTGTTCTTTGAAGGGCTCCACCTACCGCCGCTGTTCCTGCCGCGACCCGAAGACCGGCAAGGAGCTCGGCACTTCCTGCCCCAAGCGCAACGGCAGGAATCACTGCACCTACTCGATACGTCAGGAGCTGCCGTCGCGTGAGGACGGCAGCCGCAGGTCGTTCGCCCGAGGTGGCTACGAGAGTCGCAAGGCCGCCCAGGCCGACCTCGACCACGTGCGCGCCCTCCTGGGCCTGGCCGAGTCTGACGACCCCGAGGGCACGGAACTGATCGCCGCCATGCTGGTGGAAGTCAGCAGCGAGAAGACTCCCCTGCCCGAGGTCGAGGAGACGAGGCGGCGGCTGAACGCCGGCCAGGACCTGATCGGCAGCCTGACCGTGAGCGAATGGTTCGATCGGTGGCTGGCGGGCAAGCGCATACGCAAGTCCGGCCTGAGCCGCTACGAGACCGACATCCGCGTGCACCTCAAGCCGCGCATCGGCCAGCGGCGCCTAGACCGGCTTCGCGTCAGCCACCTCAGCGAGATGTTCACGGACATCCGGGACGCCAACGCCCAGATCTTGGAACAGAACGCTCAACGGCGAGCGGCGATCGATGAGTTGGCAACCGTGCCATGGAAAGGCGTCGACAACCGCGCCCGCCGCAAGCCCATGAAGGCCGCGATCGACGAGATGCCGCCCTTCCGCCGGGTCACCGGCCCCGCCACGCGCCAACACGTGAAGGCCACCCTCCGCGCGGCCCTGAACGACGCCATCGGGCAGCAGATCATCACGTTCAACCCTGCTGCCCATGTCGAGATCGACCCCGTGCGCAAGCCGAAGGCGCTGGTGTGGACGGACGAGCGGGTCGCCAAGTGGGAGCAGACAGGCGAGAAGCCGTCGCCCGTGATGGTCTGGACGCCCCAACAGACCGGCGCCTTCCTCGACTTCGTCGCCGAGGACCGGCTGTACGCGATGTGGCACCTCATCGCCTTCCGCGGCCTGCGCCGTGGCGAGGCGTGCGGGCAGCCGTGGTCGGAGACGAACCTCGACACCCACTCCCTCACTGTCTCCGCCCAGCTCGTGCAGGACGGCTGGGAGGTCGAGGCATCCGATCCCAAGACGGACAGCGGCTACCGCGTGGTCGCGCTCGACGACGACACGGTCAACGTCCTGAAGCGGCACCGGGAACGGCAGGAAGCGGACCGCAAGGAATGGGGCTCGGCCTGGGTCGAGACAGGCCACGTCTTCGTCCAGGAGGACGGCTCCTGGCTCCACCCCGGCAGGGTGACCGATCTCTTCGAGCGCCTCGTCGCAGCCTCCGGTCTCCCGCCGATCCGGCTGCACGACCTGCGTCATGGAGCGGCCACTCTCATGCTGGCTGCCGACATCGACATCAAGATCGTGTCGGACACGCTTGGGCACAGTGACACCCGGATCACGCGGGACATCTACCAGAGCGTCCTGCCCCAGGTCGGCAAGAGCGCCGCCGAGGCGACCGCGAAGCTGGTCCCGCTCCAGCGCAAGGCCGCGGCGGAGAAGGCTGCCCGCAAGGCGGCGAAGAAAGTAAGGCCCAAGAAGTCTGGCAAGGGAGGCGCCAAGCCGAAAGGCAACACGAAAGCGCAAGCCAAGGCCGAAAAGGACGCTAAGCATCGGAAGCCCAAAGAGTAGGCAGAACGCGCCCCGCACAGTGGATGCCTCCGATCCCACTGCCGACTTCGCCCGCCTGCCATCGGAGACGGCCCCTCAGTCATACCTCTGGTGCTGCCGGGGTTGCTGTGAAGAAGGTGTCCAATGTTTGCGTGATGCGGCAGCGCTCTCGGTGCGAGACCAGCGACTCGTCGAGGCGTTGCAGTACTGCCTCGTTCAGATCAGATGTGAGAACGAGCCAGCGCAGAAACACCCCGAAGGCCGTGCGTCTAACGATGAACAGCTCATCGTCGCTGATGGGCTGCTGGTCTTCTCCGTGGGCGTATTGAGAACGTCGCGTGTAGGCGTTCTTGACCGTTTGGTACACGGCTAGGCGGTCCTCGTCCTGAGTCCACATCGCAGCCGAGCGCTGGGCTGTCCGGCGGCGACTATCGCCTCGGCCGTCGGCGGCCATGACGGCCTCCATGGCGATCACGTAGTCCAGCAACACGTCATCTGCTTCAGATTCGTCGACGTAGGTGCCTCCCATGGTGCGCTGCGCGGCCCGCACCAGACGGTTGGCTGCGCTAGCCAGGGCTCTGGCGGTCGTAGCAGGCCGACCGTTCTTGGTGGTACGGGACCGCACACTGCTGATCATGTCTTGGACTTCCTGCAGAAATGCAGCAAAGGTGGGCAGCTCGGACGGTGGGACGCGGTATCCAAACGCGCGATGCATCTCACCTACTTCTTCGCCTGCGTGGTCGAAGGACGGCTCGATGTGCGGTGAGCCAGAGCGGATCTCGCTGTGGCGTCCGGGCTCGACGTGGAAGTACGCCTCGGGATGCACGCTCTCTTCGACGTTCCACAGCTGCAGGACCAGCAAAGGATCAAGATGCCGACGCTCGGGTCTTTGATCAAGATCTGGTAGCCAGGAGCGGCCACGCGCGAGAGCTTGGCCCGGAAGACGCTGCTGCAAGAAGGTCGATCCGCCCAGGGTGTCAGGGTCGAGGTCCGGGCTGCGAATGAAGCGGCGCATGGACCGTAGGGGCATCAGCTCGGCCAGACTCGTGGCACTGGCCGCCTGCAGTCGGTATTCCCCCAGCGTCAGGTCTGTCCCCGATGGGAGGTCGATGTCCAGCAGGATCCAGGATTGCGCCTCGGGTGCCGCCGCCCTACAGAAGGCCGTGAAGTCCGCCGCTAGGTCCTCAAGGCTCACCGGCGTCCCTGTCGCTGCCGCCTCGGCCACTTGCCCCAGGCCACTCAGGGTGATCAGGACCCGATCGTCAAGCGCCGAACCGTCCTTGCCGTACAAGTCCGGACGCCGGGAGTACGGTGCGAGGCCGGCCACCACGGCCCGGACCTGACCCCAAGCCGGACGTCTGCTCAGATCTACGGCGGACCACTCCTGGGGTGGCCGCTGATGGAGATCATCCAGCCACGCTTTGAGGACACCCAGTAGCGTTTCGCGCTCGCTCATGGACCCACGCTAGAGACATGAGCGTCGAAGCGGCGAGGGAAATTTGAGCACCAGTTGCCGCCGGCGACCTGTCCGTCGGCGTGCTCCTCACCGAGCTGCTGCCACCTCGCAACTTGCTGGTCCGGTCACTCAAGGATGTGTGGTCGTCCCGCGACACCGGACCGCTCCGCTCACGCATCGCTCACGCAAGCACTTCCACGACATCCCCGCCGTACGGCTCGGCACGCCCCAGGCATGAAAAAACCCCAGGTCACGGCGAGTGAGTCCTGGGGTGATTCCGAGCCGCCTTCGGGATTCGAACCCGAGACCTACGCATTACGAGTGCGTTGCTCTGGCCATCTGAGCTAAGGCGGCGTGCTGCCCATGGCTATGGTGCGATCGGCAACGTCGGTAAGTCTACACAGTTTCGAGGGGTGCTCCGCACACCCCCCGGGGGCGTCGGGGGATGTGGGGGCGGCGGGGCTATGAGCAGCGCTTTCCCTTCGCCGGAGGGGTTCCCTGGAGGAGGTAGCGGTTGATCGCGGAGTCGATGCAGGCGCTGCCGCGGCCGTACGCGGTGTGGCCGTCGCCGACGTACGTGAGGAGGGTCGCGGAGGAGAGCTGGGAGGCGAGGGACTCCGCCCACCGGTACGGGGTCGCCGGGTCCCGGGTGGTGCCGACGACGAGGATCGGCGCCGCCCCCTTCGCCTCGATGCGGTGAGGCTCCCCCGTGTTCCGCACGGGCCAGTACGCACAGTTCAACGAGGCCCACGCCAGCCCCTCGCCGAAGACCGGGGACGCCTTCTCGAAGGAGGGCAGCGCCTCCTCCACCTGGTCCGGCGTGGAGAACGCGGCCGGCAGGTCGAGACAGTTCACCGCGGCGTTGGCGAACATCAGGTTCGTGTACCGGCCGTCTGCGTCCCGCTCGTAGTAGCTGTCCGAGAGGGCCAGCAGGCCCGCGCCGTCCTTCTCCTTCATCGCCGAGCCGAGCGCCTCGCGCAGCTGTGGCCACGCCGACTCGTCGTACATCGCCGCGATCACCCCCGTCGTCGCGAGCGCCTCGCCGAGCTTGCGGCCGTCCGCGTCGCCCGCCGGGATCGGCGTCTTGTCCAGCTCCCGGAAGAACGCTTTCAGGTTCCGGCCCACCTCGTCCGGGCCCGTGCCCGCGTCCCCGAGCGGGCAGTCGCTGTGCCGCACGCAGTCCTTCGCGAACGACTGGAACGCCGTCTCGAACCCCGCCGTCTGCTCCTCGTTGAGCTTGCGCGCGCTCAGCGAGGGGTCCAGCGCGCCGTCCAGCACCAGCCGGCCCACCCGCTCCGGGTAGAGCCCCGCGTACGTCGCCCCCAGGAACGTCCCGTACGACGCCCCCACGTAGTTCAGCTTCGCGTCCCCGAGGACGGCCCGCAGGATGTCCATGTCCCGCGCCGCCTCGACGGTGGAGACGTGCCGCAGCAGCTCGGGCGACCGCGACCCGCAGCCCTCCGCGAACTTCTTGTAGGCGTCGACCAGTTGGTCCGTCTCCCGGCTGTCGTCCGGCGTGCTGTCCGTCTGCGTGAACGTGTCCATCTCGGGTCCGTCGAGGCACACCACCGGCTCGCTGCGCGCCACCCCGCGCGGGTCCACCGCGACCATGTCGTACTGAGCGCGCACGTCCACCGGGTACCCGATCCCGGCGTACGACTGGAGGTAGCCGATCGCCGATCCGCCCGGCCCGCCCGGGTTGACCAGCAGCGATCCGAGGCGCTTGCCCGGCCCGGTGGCCTTCTTGCGGGACACCGCCAGCCGTACGTCCCCGGCGTCCGGCTTCGCGTAGTCGAGCGGCGCCTTCATCGTGGCGCACTCGAAACCGGGGACACCGCAGCTACGCCAGTTCAGCTTCTGCGCGTAGTACGAGGACAGGGCCTCCGGGGTGGCACGCGGCAGCGCGGTCAGCACCGCGTCCGTCTTCGCGGACGTCGCCGGGGAACTCCCGGAGGAGCAGCCGGAGATGAGCAGCGCCGCGGCGGCCAGCAGCACGCCACTCGCGCGGAGGGACCGGGACGGCCGGGAGGTGCGCCTCTTGTACATCCCGCGAGCGTAACCGTGCGCGATCAATTGATCACCTTCAGTCGTCTGTCCGGCTCGTACGAGTGACTCGGTCAACCCGGCAGCGGGGGTGGCACCCTGGCAGCGGGGGTGACCTCTCGACACGTGGGCCGCCCTGGGGTCGAGGGGTCAACCGGGCATCGACCAACACCGGGGGCTACACCTCCGGCCGAGCGGTCGACACGCGTGCACCGCCCCCAGCCGAGCCCCCGCCCCGGCAAGCTCCCTCCTCAGCCCGCCCGCAGCGCCATCGTCATCGCCTCCACCGCGAGCAGCGGGGCCACGTTGCGGTCGAGGGCCTCGCGGCACGCGGCGATCGCGTCGATGCGGCGCAGGGTCGACTCCGGTGAGCTGCCGCGGGCCAGCCGCTCCAGCGTGTCCCCCGCCTCCGCGTTGGCGATGGCCAGGCGGGAGCCGAGCTGGAGGGCGAGTACGTCGCGGTAGAACATCGTGAGGTCGATCAGCGCCAGGTCGAGGCTGTCGCGCTGCGTACGCGTTCTTCGGCGCTTCTGCCGGTCCTCCAGCTCCTTCATGACACCGGCCGTACCTCGCGGCATCCGGCCGCCCTGGGCCGCGCCGAGCGCCGTCTTGAGATCCTCGGTCTCCTTGACGTCGACTTCCTCGGCGAGCTGCTTCGCGTCCTCCGAAGCCGTGTCGATCAGCTCCTGGGCGGCCCTGAGACAACTCCCGACGTCGTCGATCCGCGTGGGGAGCTTGAGGACGGCTTCCCGGCGGCGGCGGGCGCTCGGGTCGGTGGCGAGGCGGCGGGCCCGGCCGATGTGCCCCTGGGTCGCGCGGGCCGCCACGGCCGCCACGTCGGGCTCGATGCCGTCCCGTCGTACGAGGATGTCCGCGACCGCCTCGACCGGCGGGGTGCGCAGCGTGAGCAGCCGGCAGCGGGAGCGGATGGTGGGCAGCACGTCCTCGATGGACGGGGCGCACAGGAGCCAGACGGTACGGGGGGCCGGCTCCTCGACGGCCTTCAGCAGGACGTTGCCCGCGCCCTCGGTGAGCCGGTCGGCGTCCTCCAGGACGATGACCTGCCAGCGCCCGACGGCCGGGGAGAGCTGGGCGCGGCGGACCAGCTCGCGGGTCTCCTTGACGCCGATGGAGAGCAGGTCGGTGCGGACGATCTCCACGTCGGCGTGCGTGCCGACCAGGCTGGTGTGGCAGCCGTCGCAGAAGCCGCACCCGGGGACTCCGCCGAGAGCCCGGTCGGGGCTCACGCATTGCAGTGCTGCGGCGAACGCGCGTGCCGCGGTGGAACGGCCCGAGCCGGGCGGGCCGGTGAACAGCCAGGCGTGCGTCATCTTGGACGCCTCGGGAACCGGGGTGCTGTCGGTGACGGCCGTGACGAGGGCGTCGGCGTCCCGGGCAGCGGCGGCGAGCTGCTCGCTCACCTTCTCCTGGCCCACCAGGTCGTCCCACACAGGCATGGGGCCCGCCCTTCCGTCGCGTTTGTCGTGCGTCGTCCATTGTGCGGGTCGCCACTGACAATCGGCCCCGGCGGTCCGTTCTTCGCCGACCAACCGATGACCGATGACCGATGACCATCGGCTCCGGCGGCCCGCTCTTCCCATCGGCTCCGGCGGCCCGCTCTCTCCTATCGGCGCCGACGGTCCGTTACTTCCCATCGGCGCCGACGGGCCGTTCTCCGCCGACCCGCAACCGTACGGACCGGCTCCCCCCGCAGACACCACATGCCCGCCCCCCGACGGGCCCGCGCTAAGGGCGCCGGGCCCCCGCGCGTGTGCCGCACGCACGGATGCCCAGCGCCCTCAGCAACTCCCCCGCGACTCCTACCGCCGTCGCCGGCCGCGCCCCTCGTCCCAGTCGTCGTCCTCGCGCGGGCCCAGCAGTTCGTCCGCCAGGGTCGGGAGGTCGTCGAGCGGGGTCTCCTCGGCCCAGTCCGAGCGGGGCCGGCGCCGCGGGGCGCCCGTCTCGTCCACCTGGGGCAGCTCACGCGTCCGGTCGACGGAACCCCCGGAATCCCGATCCCGATCCCGAAGCCGATCCCGATCCAGCGCCTGCTTCGGCGCGGAAACGGGCCGCTCGTCCCGGAAGAAGCCCCGGGGCATCCGGTCGGCGGGCGCGTCGGAGGGCGCGCCGGCCGAAGCCCCCGCACCCCGGTCCCGTACCGGAGGCAGCACCGCCGTATCGTCCGCCGCACCCGAGGGGACCGGCGGCAGCACCGCCGTCTCATCCGCAGCACCCGGCACGACAGGCGGCAGGACCGCGGTCTCGTCCGCCGCGCGGTCCGGTGCCGGCGGCTTGGGCAGCGTGGCCGTCTCCTCGGCGTCGCGCCGCGCTCCCGCGCGGGACACCGGACGCGCCGCCGAGTCGTCCCGTCCGGTGCCACCGTCGTCCGGCCGCACCGCCGGCAGTACGGCCGTCTCGTCCGCCGACAGCACGGCCGTCTGGTCCGCCGGCCGCGCGGCCCCGGGGTCGGGCACTACGGGCGTGGGCACCGTCGTCTCGTTGTCCGGTGCCCCGCCGGCCCGCCCCCGATCCGGGGACGTGGCCGCGACAGAACCGGAATCACCCGATCCATTCGTCCCATTCGTCGGCCCGCTGGCCGCCCCGCCTGTCGACGCGGGCGCACCGGCCGCCGCGCCCGTCGAGGAACCGGTCGACGAACCCCCGCCAAAGCCGGCCCCCGGCTTCGCCGCCGCAGCTCCCGCAGAGCCCGCCGACGCGGACGCGGCAGCCGAAGCGGCGGCCGCGTCCGCGGCGAGCTGACGCGCCCGCTCGGCCCGCAGCAACGCCTCCTCGGCCTTGCGCTGCTTCTCCAGGCGGCGCTCCTCGGCCTCGGCACGCAGGCGTGCTGCCTCCTCGGCCTGGCTGCGCAGCCGTTCCTGCTCGGCGGCGCGGGCCTGCTCCTCGGCCAGCTTGCGGACCCGCTCCTCCTCGGCGCGGCGACGGGACTCCTCGGCGCGCTGCCGGGCCTCCTCCGCCTGGCGCTCGGCCTCAAGGCGCTGTGCCTCTTCCAGCTCTCGCCGCTTGCGCTCCTCTTCCTCCGCGCGCAGCTTCGCGAGCTGTTCTTGCCGCTCGCGCTCCTGGCGCTCCTCCTCGGCCTTGCGGGCGGCCTCGGCCTCAGCCTTGCGCCGGGCCTCCTCCTCGGCCGCCTTGCGCGCCTCCTCCTGGGCCTTCACCTCGGCCTCGGAGAGGGGCAGCATCATGTCGAGCCGGTGCCGGACGACCGTGGTGACGGCCTCGGGCTCCTGGGCCGCGTCGACCACCAGATAGCGGCCGGGGTCGGCGGCGGCCAGCGTGAGGAAACCGGACCGCACGCGCGTGTGGAACTCCAGCGGCTCCGACTCCAGCCGGTCGGGCGCCTCGGTGAACCGCTCGCGGGCGGCTTCCGGCGACACGTCGAGCAGCACCGTCAGGTGCGGGACGAGACCGTTCGTCGCCCAGCGGTTGATCCGGGCGATCTCCGTCGGGGACAGGTCGCGCCCCGCGCCCTGGTAGGCGACGGAGGAGTCGATGTAGCGGTCGGAGATGACGACGGCGCCGCGCTCCAGCGCGGGCCGCACCACCGTGTCGACGTGCTCCGCGCGGTCGGCCGCGTACAGCAGCGCCTCCGCGCGGTGCGAGAGTCCGGCGGACGACACGTCGAGGAGGATCGAGCGCAGCCGCTTGCCGACCGGCGTGGCGCCCGGCTCGCGGGTGACGACGACCTCGTGTCCCTTGCCCCGGATCCAGTCGGCGAGGGCCTGCGCCTGCGTCGACTTGCCCGCTCCGTCGCCGCCCTCCAGGGCGATGAAGAAGCCGCTCGTGGTGGGCACCTGCTCCGGGTCGTCACCGCCGCGCAGCGCGTCCAGCAGGTCCTTGCGCAGCGGCACCCCGGAACGGTCGTCGACCTTGGCGAGGACCACGGCGGCGACGGGCAGCAGCAGCGCGCCGACCAGCATCAGCGTGAAGGCGGCACCGCCGTGCGCGAAGACGAACTTGCCGTTCTCCAGGCGGTGCGGGCCGATCCCGGCGGCCACCAGGGGCGCCACGATCGCGCCGGCCCCGACGAACAGCCGTACGACGGCGTGCAGGTGTTCCGTGGTCCGGGCGCGCCGGAACTCCTCGGTCTCCTGGTCGAGCAGGGCGTGCCCGGTGTTGGCGGCGACGCCCGCGCCGACGCCCGCGAGGGCGACGATCAGCAGCACGGTGGCGACGTCCGGGACGAGGCCCGCGGCCAGCAGCGCGACACCGGTGAAGGCGATCGCGAGAGCGAGCAGCCGGCGCCGCGACAGCGACGGGAGCAGCGAGGGCGCCGTACGGATGCCGGCGACGACTCCGCCGGTCAGGGCGAGCGCCAGCAGGCCGTAGGTGACCGGTCCGCCGCCCAGGTCCTTGGCCTCCAGTACGGCGACGGCGACGGCGGCCGAGACGGCTCCGGCGACCGCGGCGCAGGCCGGCACCAGGAGCGGGATCGCGCCGGTGCGGCCCTTGTCGACGCCGCTGCCGGTCCGCGGGCGGCGCAGGCCTTCGAGTGGCGACCGCGGGCGCGGGGTGCGCACGTCGGGCAGTTCGAGGAAGGTGACGACCGACAGGCAGGCGGCGAAGAGCCCGGCGGCGACGTACGAGGCGAGGGCGGCCTGGTGCTGGTCGAACCAGTCGATCCCGGCGCCCAGCAGGTTGCTGATCAGGGAGACGACGACCAGGGTGGCGGCCGCGAGGGGCACCGAGATGAACGCCGTACGCAGCGACAGGCGCCGCAGCGCGTCCAGGTGGTCCGGCAGCGGGCGCACCGTGGCGCCCTCCGGCGGCGGCGCGGGCAGCAGCGCGGGGGCCGCGCTCTCCCGGCACACCGACCAGAACCGCTCGGCGACTCCGGTCACGAAGGCGATGACGAGGAGGACGGCGAGGGCGTTGTCCGGGGTCCAGTCGATCCACATCGGCGCGACGATGAGGAGCGCGGCCCGCAGGCCGTCCGCTCCGAGCATGGTCCAGCGCCGGTCGAGGAGACCGTCCGGTGAGGTCAGGGTGGTCAGGGGCCCGAGGAGTACGGCTCCGAAGAGGAGGGTCGCGAGGATGCGGGCCCCGAAGACGGCCGCCACGGCGAGGGCCGCGCCGCGGTAGCCACCTCCGAAGGATGCCTCGGCGACCGCCGCCTGAAGGGCGAGGACGACCAGGACAAGCAGGGCGAGAGCGTCCGCCACACCTCCCACCAGGTGCGCGCTCCACAACCGCTTCAACTGCGGTTGGCGCAACAGCGCGCGGACGGCCCGCTCGCGTGAATCCGCGACCAGGGCGTCGTCGGGGGCCGGATTGTGGGCCGTTGGCTGCTCGGCTCGCGTCATCCCGCCAGCCTATCCGGACCCACTGACTCCCCGAAGGGGTGCCCGAACATACGGACGCCCCCGCACCGTTCGACGCGGGGGCGTACACGCTCTGACCTGGGATCAAGCCGTGTTCTCGCCGTCAGCCCACCGAAGAAGCAGCGGACCTCTCGACGTCAGTCCACCGAAGAAGCAGCGGTCCTCTCGGCATCCGCCCGCCGAAGGGCCGCCGTCCTCTCGGCATCCGCCCGCCGAAGAAGCAGCCGTCTACTCGGCGTCAGCCCTCCGAAGCGGCCGTCTTCTTGGCGGCGGTCTTCTTGGCGGGCGCCTTCTTGGCGGCCGTCTTCGCCGTCGTCGTCTTCTTGGCGGCCGTCTTCTTGGCCGGTGCCTTCTTGGCGGTGGCCTTCTTCGCCGGCGCCTTCTTGGCGGTCTTCTTGGCCGGGCCCTTGGCGCGCTTCTCGGCGAGCAGCTCGTAGCCGCGCTCCGGGGTGATCTCCTCGACGCTGTCGCCGGACCGCAGGGTCGCGTTGGTCTCGCCGTCGGTCACGTACGGGCCGAAACGGCCGTCCTTGACCACGACGGGCTTCTGGCTGACCGGGTCCTCGCCCAGCTCCTTCAGCGGCGGCTTGGCGGCCGCGCGGCCCCGCTGCTTGGGCTGGGAGTAGATCTCCAGCGCCTCTTCCAGCGTGATGGTGAAGAGCTGGTCCTCGGACGTGAGCGACCGCGAGTCCGTGCCCTTCTTCAGGTACGGCCCGTAGCGGCCGTTCTGCGCGGTGATCTCGACGCCCTCGGCGTCCGTGCCGACGACACGCGGCAGCGACATCAGCTTGAGGGCGTCCTCCAGCGTCACCGTGTCGAGCGACATCGACTTGAACAGCGAGGCCGTCCGCGGCTTCACGGCGTTCTTGCCCGTCTTCGGGGTGCCCTCGGGGAGCACCTCGGTGACGTACGGGCCGTAGCGGCCGTCCTTGGCGATGATCTGGTGGCCGGTGTGCGGGTCGGTGCCCAGCTCGAAGTCGCCGCTCGGCTTGGCGAGCAGTTCCTCGGCGAGGTCGACGGTCAGCTCGTCCGGGGCCAGGTCCTCGGGCACGTCGGCGCGCTGGTGGTTCTCGGAGTCCTTCTCGCCGCGCTCGACGTACGGCCCGTAGCGGCCGACGCGGAGCACGATGTCGTTGCCGACCGGGAAGGACGACACCTCGCGGGCGTCGATGGCTCCCAGGTCGGTGACGAGTTCCTTGAGGCCGCCCAGGTGGTCGCCGTCGCCGTTGCCGGCCTCGGCGGCACCGGTCGCGTCGCCCTCGCCGAAGTAGAACCGCCGCAGCCACGGCACGGCCTGCGCCTCGCCCCGCGCGATGCGGTCGAGGTCGTCCTCCATCTTCGCCGTGAAGTCGTAGTCGACGAGCCGCCCGAAGTGCTTCTCCAGCAGGTTGACCACGGCGAACGACAGGAAGGACGGCACCAGGGCCGTGCCCTTCTTGAAGACGTACCCGCGGTCGAGGATCGTGCCGAGGATCGACGCGTACGTCGACGGGCGGCCGATCTCGCGCTCTTCCAGCTCCTTGACCAGCGAGGCCTCGGTGTAGCGGGCCGGCGGCTTGGTGGCGTGGCCGTCGACCGTGATCTCCTCGGCGGACAGCGGGTCGCCCTCGCCGACCTGCGGAAGCCGGCGCTCACGGTCGTCCAGCTCGGCGTTCGGGTCGTCCGCGCCCTCGACGTACGCCTTGAGGAAGCCGTGGAACGTGATCGTCTTGCCGGACGCGCTGAACTCGGCGTCCCGGCCGTCGGCGGACGTGCCCGCGATCTTCACCGTGACGGAGTTGCCGACCGCGTCCTTCATCTGCGAGGCGACGGTCCGCTTCCAGATCAGCTCGTACAGCTTGAACTGGTCGCCGGTCAGACCGGTCTCGGCGGGAGTGCGGAAACGATCACCCGAGGGACGGATCGCCTCGTGCGCCTCCTGCGCGTTCTTGACCTTCCCGGCGTACGTGCGCGGCTGGGCCGGCAGGTAGTCGGCGCCGTACAACTGCGTGACCTGGGCGCGGGCGGCGCTGACCGCCGTGTCCGACAGGGTCGTGGAGTCCGTACGCATATAGGTGATGAAGCCGTTCTCGTACAGCTTCTGGGCCACCTGCATGGTCGCCTTGGCGCCGAAGCCCAGCTTGCGCGACGCCTCCTGCTGGAGGGTCGTCGTACGGAACGGCGCGTAGGGCGAGCGGCGGTACGGCTTGGACTCGACCGAGCGGACCGCGAAGTTCGTGTCCGCGAGGGCGGCGGCGAGCGCGCGGGCGTTCGTCTCGTCCAGGTGGAGCGTGTTCGCGCCCTTGATCTGGCCCAGCGAGTCGAAGTCGCGGCCCTGGGCGACGCGCTTGCCGTCGACCGAGGTCAGCCGGGCGACGAGGGTGG
The DNA here is from genome assembly GCF_040703595.1 of Streptomyces sp. NPDC007084. NCBI lineage: Bacteria > Bacillati > Actinomycetota > Actinomycetes > Kitasatosporales > Streptomycetaceae > Streptomyces > Streptomyces sp. NPDC007084. The sequence continues at coordinate 149,029 of NZ_JBEYFY010000009.1, read as the reverse complement.
ACGGGTCGCTGGCGTCACCAGTGCGGCCGGTGCCGAAGGTGCCGGTCAGGTCCCAGTACTCGGCGGAACGGAAGGCGATGCGCTCGCGCTCCCGCTCGACGACGAGCCGGGTCGCCACGGACTGCACCCGCCCCGCCGACAGGCGCGGCATGACCTTCTTCCACAGGACCGGCGAGACCTCGTAGCCGTAGAGGCGGTCGAGGATGCGCCGGGTCTCCTGGGCGTCGACCATCCGCTTGTTCAGCTCGCGCGGGTTGGCGACGGCGCTGCGGATCGCGTCCTTGGTGATCTCGTGGAAGACCATCCGGTGGACGGGGACCTTGGGCTTCAGGACCTCCAGGAGGTGCCACGCGATGGCCTCGCCCTCGCGGTCCTCATCGGTGGCGAGGAAGAGTTCGTCGGAGTCCTTCAGCAGGTCCTTGAGCTTCTTGACCTGGGCCTTCTTGTCGGCGTTGACCACGTAGATCGGCTGGAAGTCGTTGTCGACGTCCACGCCGAGGCGGCGGACCTCGCCGGTGTACTTCTCGGGCACCTCCGCGGCGCCGTTGGGGAGGTCACGGATGTGCCCGACGCTCGCTTCGACGACATAGCCGGGGCCGAGATAGCCCTTGATCGTCTTCGCCTTGGCAGGCGACTCGACGATGACGAGTCGGCGGCCGCCGTGTGCGGTGTCGCTGGTCGGGGACAACTTCGCTCTTCTCTCCGGTCGACGCGGTGCTCCCCGGGGGCTCGGCTCCCGGGGGGTCGGGTCATGCTGACGCTGCGGAGTGTGACGGTACATCCCGCCCCCGTGTCAAACGGGAAAAGCCCGCAACGGCCACTCGAACGGTAACCCGACTACCGCCATTCCTGCCGCCCGGAGTGCCGACCAGCTCTTTCGGGCCTATCCGGAGCGTAACTTCCCAGTTACCGGAGCCGGGCTCCTCGCGCGCGTTTCCCCTCGCGCGTGAGGGGGTCCCTCAGAGGCGGGTGAAGCACCACATTCCGACCACGAGGGCAGCCGCTCCGACGAGGGTGGCGAGGGCCGCCGATGCGACGCGGTTCACACCGTGGGCCACCGGCTCGCCGTGCCGCACCCGGATTCCGGTCCAGGCGAGCAGCCCGGCCCCGAACAGGGCGAACACCGCCCCCGTGAAGATCGCCGGTCCGCTTTCCATGGTTCCGCCCCTCCGCCCCGAGCCCGGACGCCGAGCCCGGACTCGGGAGGCTGACACGCCCCGGCGGCGCGGGAGCGAACCCCCGGTGAACGCGGGGCGACCGCCCGACCCGGGCGAGCCGTGCTTCCGCCCCGCCCGCGCCGGCACCCCCGCCCTGGTGAGCGGTGCTCGCATACCGGCCCACGTCGGCGTCCCCGTCCTGGTGAGCCGGTCCCGCATCCCGGCCCGGCGCAGGCGTTGCCAGCCTCACGAGCCGTGCTCGCGTACCGGCCCGCGCCGCTGTCCCCGCCCTGGTGAGAGGGCGACCGGTGACGAGCGGCACCGCAGGGCCCCGGGAGGCGCGGGGTGGCCGCTCCAGCCGGCGGGACTCCTCCGTCGGGGAGGGGAGCCTGCCGGGGAGGGGAACCCGGCGGGGGCGCGGAGTCCATCGCCGGGGGGAGTCCGTCGGCCGGGGGGAGCCCGTCGGGGTCAGGAGGTTGGCCGGTTCCGCGCCCTGGGCGGGGGCGTCCCGGCGGGCAGGCGTGCCGGTCCTGGGGCAGGCGCGCCAGGACCCGGCGTCCAACACCCCCGCCCCGACAGCCGTACCCCGTCTCAGTCCCGCTGCCCGGTCGGCTCCAGGAACCCCTGCTCCACCAGCAGCCGGATCTGCGCGGGCGTCCGGTCGCGGAGCAACACCGGGTCCTCGCCGACCAGTTGGGCGATGGCGTCGAGGATCCGGCCGGCGCTGAGCGTGCCGTCGCACACGCCCGCGAAACCCGCGCCGACCGTGTCCACCTTGGTGGCTCTGCGCATCCCCCGGTGCTGGCGCAGCACCACGTGCTCCGGGTCCTCGGCGCCGGGCAGCCCGACCTGCTCCTGCACGACCTCCGTCACGAGTCTGAAGTGCCCGGCGAGCAAGCCCGCGTCGTCGTGCTCGCGCAGATAGTCGACCCGCTCGAAGTGGGCGCGCACGGTCTCGCCGAGCGGCTGCTCCACCGGATGCGGCCACTCCTCTACGGTGATCGACGGCTCGGCGGCGGACGTTCTGCGCAGGGTGATCCAGCCGAAGCCGACGGCCTTGACCTTGCGCGTCTCGAACTCGTCGAGCCAGGCGTCGTAGCGCGCCTGGTACTCCGCCGGGTCGGCGTGGTGGTCACCGGCGTCGCGCAGCCACAACTCCGCGTACTGCGTGACGTCCTGGACCTCGCGCTGCACGATCCAGGCGTCGCAGCCACGCGGCACCCAGGAGCGCAGCCGGTCCTGCCAGTCCTCACCCTCCACGTGCTGCCAGTTGGCGAGGAACTGGGCGTACCCCCCTTCGTTCAGCCGGTCCCCCGCCTCCTGAACGAGCGTGCGGCACAGATCGTCCCCGGCCATGCCCCCGTCGCGATACGTGAGCCGGGCGCCGGGCGAGATCACGAACGGCGGGTTGGACACGATCAGGTCGTACGTCTCGTCGGTGTGGACGGGCCCGAAGAGGGAGCCCTCGCGCAGGTCGGCGGCGGGGGCGCCGGAGAGGGCGAGGGTGAGCGCGGTGATGTGCAGCGCGCGGGGGTTCAGGTCGGTCGCCGTGACCCGCGTGGCGTGCTGGGCGAGGTGCAGGGCCTGGATCCCGGAGCCGGTGCCGAGGTCGAGCGCGGACTCGACGGGCGTGCGCACGGTGAGGCCGGCCAGCGTCGTGGAGGCGCCGCCCACACCGAGCACGACCCCTTCCTCCCGGCTGCCGATGCCACCGGCGCCCCCGACGGCGCAGCCGAGGTCCGAGACGATGAACCAGTCCTCGCCGTCGGGCCCGCCGTAGGGGCGGATGTCGACGGCCGCGGCGACCTCGTCCTCGCCGGCCCGGGTCAGCCAGCCGCTCTCGACGGCGTCCTCGACGGGCAGCACGCCGGACAGGCGGGCGTGCGGCACGGGCTGCTGGAGCAGGAACAGTCTGACCAGCTTCTCCAGCGGTGTGTCGCCCCGCGTCGCCCGGAGGGCGGGCACGGTCTCGCTGCGCGCCAGGGCCGCGTAGGCGGGGGCGCCGAGCAGGTCGAGGAGTCCGTCGGCGGTGAAGGAGGCGTCGAGCAGGGCGCTCCGGAGCCGGGCGGCGACGTCGGAGCGGTCGGACGAGGGCAAGGGTGACAGGCTGCTGTGACTCACGCCTCCATTGTGTCCGCTGCCGTCGGCGGGCACCCACACCTGTGGACAACGCCCCGCCGACGCCTGTGGACAACTCCGCCGGGGGCTCAGCCCTTGGTGACCGCCGGGCTCCCCGAGGCCGACTTGCAGCTCTCCTGCTGGGCCATCGCCTTGCCCACGTCGCCCTCCTCCAGTTTCTTCAGCGCGTCGTTCCCGCTCCGGCTCAGCTTTTCGAGCTGGGTCGCGACGTCCTTGAGACCGTCGGCGAACTTCGCCTGGTCCTTGGTGTTGAGCTTGTCGACCTGCTTCTTCAGGTCGGCGTAGGACGCCGAGATGCCGTTGAGTTCCTTGACGGCGTTGGTCTGCTTCGTCTTGCCGTCCTCGACGTCCGGCGCTCCCGCGTTGTCGACCGCGGTGCCGATCGCCTTGTAGGCGTCGGACATGTCCTGGAAGGCCTGTGCGTCCGTCTTCTGGACGGCTTCCGGCGCGCTGTTGTCCGAGGTCTGCTTCTGGATCGCGGCGTTCGCGGCCTCGATCTTCCGCGCCTGCGGCTTCACGCCGTCACAGACCTGCTTGGCCCAGGCGTCCAGCTTGTCGTTGCCGTCGTCGCCGCCGCATCCCGACAGCGCGAGCACCAGTACCGCACCGCCGGACAGTGCGGCCGCGAGCTTCTTGTTCACCGGTTTGGTCCCTTCCATGGCTCTCGGCCCCGGAACATACACGCCATGCGGGCGACACCAGCACACCGAATGTCCGCTAAGAGACTTATTGAAGCCATTTGCACCAAGCGAGAGAAGGCTCACGGCCCCGAAGTGAACACACACAGGGCGGGCGTACGCCGTGTCAACCCACGCCGTACGCCCGCCCGTTGATCCGTCCCCGGCCCGGACCTCAGGCCCGTACCGCACCGGGAGCGTCTGCGTGCGCTACGAAACCGCCGCCGGATCGGCCGACTTGGCGGCTCCGTCGCTGTCGTCCTCCTCGTTCCCCATCGCGATCCCGCGCCGCTTGGACATGTAGACCGAGCCCGCGATCACCAGGAAGGCGAGGACCGCGATGAGCACCCGTACGCCGACGCTCTTGTCGTCGCCGTACGAGAACTTGACGATCGCCGGAGCGATCAGCAGGGACACCAGGTTCATCACCTTGAGGAGCGGGTTGATCGCCGGACCGGCGGTGTCCTTGAAGGGGTCGCCGACCGTGTCGCCGATCACCGTGGCGGCGTGGGCCTCGCTGCCCTTGCCGCCGTGGTGGCCGTCCTCGACGAGTTTCTTGGCGTTGTCCCAGGCGCCGCCGGAGTTGGCGAGGAAGACCGCCATGAGCGTGCCGGTGCCGATCGCGCCGGCGAGGAAGGAGCCGAGCGCGCCGACGCCGAGCGTGAACCCGATGGCGATCGGCGTGAGCACCGCGAGGAGTCCCGGTGTGGCCAGCTCGCGCAGCGCGTCCTTGGTGCAGATGTCGACGACACGCCCGTACTCGGGCTTCTCGCTGTAGTCCATGATCCCGGGGTGCTCGCGGAACTGTCGCCGCACCTCGTAGACCACCGCGCCCGCGGACCGCGACACCGCGTTGATCGCCAGCCCCGAGAAGAGGAAGACGACCGCCGCGCCCGCGATGAGCCCCACCAGGTTGTTGGGCTGCGAGATGTCCATCATCAGGTTCATCGGCGCGCCGGCCCCGGAGACCTTCTCGCCCACGTCGCTCGCCGCCGTGGTGATCGCGTCACGGTACGAGCCGAAGAGGGCCGAGGCCGCGAGGACGGCGGTGGCGATGGCGATGCCCTTGGTGATGGCCTTGGTGGTGTTGCCGACGGCGTCCAGGTCGGTGAGCACCTGCGCGCCCGCGCCCTCGACGTCGCCGGACATCTCGGCGATGCCCTGCGCGTTGTCGGAGACCGGCCCGAAGGTGTCCATCGCGACGATGACGCCGACGGTGGTCAGCAGTCCGGTTCCGGCGAGCGCGACCGCGAACAGCGCCAGCATGATCGACGTACCGCCGAGCAGGAACGCCCCGTACACGCCGAGGCCGATCAACAGGGCGGTGTAGACGGCCGATTCGAGACCGATGGAGATGCCGGCGAGGACGACGGTGGCCGCGCCGGTCAGCGAACTCTTGCCGATGTCCCGGACGGGACGGCGGCTGGTCTCGGTGAAGTAGCCGGTCAACTGCTGGATCAGCGCGGCCAGTACGATCCCGATCGCGACGGCGACGACCGCGAGGACCCGCGGATCGCCGCCCTTGGCCTTGATCGCCGCGTCCGTGACACCGTCCAGGTCCCCATAGGAGCCCGGCAGATAGATGTAGACGGCCACCGCGACCAGCACCAGCGAGATCACCGCGGAGATGAAGAACCCGCGGTTGATCGCGGACATGCCACTGCGGTCGGACCGGCGGGGCGCCACCGCGAAGATGCCGATCATCGCCGTGACGACGCCGATCGCGGGCACGATCAGCGGGAACGCGAGCCCCGCGTCGCCGAACGCCACCTTGCCGAGGATCAGCGCGGCGACGAGCGTGACGGCGTACGACTCGAAGAGGTCGGCTGCCATACCCGCGCAGTCGCCGACGTTGTCGCCCACGTTGTCGGCGATGGTCGCGGCATTGCGGGGGTCGTCCTCCGGAATGCCCTGCTCGACCTTGCCGACCAGGTCGGCGCCGACGTCGGCGGCCTTGGTGAAGATGCCGCCGCCGACACGCATGAACATGGCGATCAGCGCCGCACCGAGTCCGAAGCCCTCCAGGACCTTCGGCGCGTCGGCCGCGTACACCAGCACCACGCAGGAGGCGCCCAGCAGACCGAGCCCCACCGTGAACATGCCGACGACGCCACCGGTACGGAAAGCGATCTTCATGGCTTTGTGCGAGACCGCGGTGAGATCCTTTTCGGGCTCACCCTCCGCCGGGGTCGCTTCCCGCGCGGCGGCGGCCACGCGGACATTGCTGCGAACGGCGAGCCACATACCGATATAACCGGTGGTCGCCGAGAACGCCGCGCCGATCAGAAAGAAGATCGAACGTCCGGCGCGCTGATTCCAGTCGTCCGCGGGAAGCAGCATGAGCAGGAAGAACACCACGGCGGCGAATACGCCGAGCGTGCGCATCTGGCGTCCCAGGTAGGCGTTGGCCCCTTCCTGGATCGCCGTCGCGATCTTCTTCATGCTGTCGGTGCCCTCGCCGGCCGCGAGAACTTGGCGCACCAAGATCCCCGCGACCACGAGCGCCGCCAGTGCCACGACGGCGATGACCACCACGATGAGACGGTTGTCGTCCGTCAGGACCGCGGCCGCGAAGGTTGTGGGGTGGTCGAACTGCTGAGGGGTAGAAAGCCCCGCCATTCGTCCTCCTTGACGCTTGGGCTGAGCTCAAGATGTGGACGGATTGTAGGTACCGGAACCTGATCAAAACAGTGCTCGGTAAGCGGAATTAGTCTTCACATACTCTTCAGCAAATGATCGCCCAGCGCCACAGGACCCGAATGCAGTAATGCCCCTGAGGCATTCACGGCATGATCCATCTACGGCCCCGTGTCCGGCTCCCTGTCCGGCCCCGTGTCCGGCTCCTTACCCGGCTCCCTATCCGGCCCTGTCCGGATTCCCATCCGGCTTCGTCTCCGGATATCCCCGGACATGCCGAAGGGCCCCACCGAGTAGGGCCCTTCGGGTCGAACGAAAAAGAGGGGCGGTCGTCAGGTAAGAGCCATGGCCGGCGGCGTGGTGGGCCAGCTCATCCTGATGAGTCCGCCGTGCTCTCCGGCGATGACTTCCACGTCGTCCACGAGACCGCTGATGACCGCGAGGCCCATCTCGTCCTCCTCGGTCTCCACGTCCGGACCGCCGGAGGCGGCGCCGGACGCCGCCCCACCGGGCACCGAACCGGGCGCCTCGTCACCGACCTCGATGGAGAACTGCTTCTCCTCCTCGATCAGCGACACGTGCACCGGCGCCGAGATGCCGCCGCTCTGATGCAGTCCGACGGCACGAGAACAGGCCTCGCCGACAGCGAGCCTGACCTCGTCGAGTACGGCCTCGTCCACTCCGGCCCTGCGCGCCACCGCTGCCGCCACCAGTCGGGCGGTCCTGACGTGCTCGGGCAGCGCGCTGAAGCGGAGTTCAACGGTGGCCATGCATCCCCCTCTGAACTACGGGCGTGCTGTCAGGAGGCCGGGCGGCGGGCCCGGCCTCCCCCTTCTCGAGCCCGGGCCGGAGCCCGGGAGACCGGTGGTCAGTCGGTCGCGTTGACCGCCTCCTCCACCGAGGTGTGAATCGGGAACACCTTGGTGAGACCGGTAATACGGAAGATCTTCAGAATGCGCTCCTGGTTGCAGACCAGACGCAGCGAGCCCTCGTGGGCACGGACGCGCTTCAGGCCGCCGACCAGCACGCCGAGACCGGTGGAGTCGAGGAAGTCCACGCCCTCCATGTCGACGACGAGGTGGAAGCTGCCGTCGTTCACCAGCTCTACGAGCTGCTCGCGCAGCTTGGGCGCGGTATATACATCGATTTCGCCGCCGACCTCGACGACCGTACGGTCGCCGTTGGGGCCGGACACATTGCGAGTCGACAGGGACAGGTCCACGGATCCTCCAGCACCTTGCTATCGAGCGGTCGCCCCATGGGACACCTCGGCAGAGCCCCCGGGACGGTTCGCCAGCCGCGATGGCATTCAATCACTTACCGGCAGGCGTGCACGACGCCTTGAGTCCATTGTCCGTCACGCCAGTGACACACTCGATGCCGATGGCCAAGAATCACCGATCCGATCGATCCTCGACGGACACAGCTTCCCGCCCCTCGCCGAGCACGGTTCTGGACCGGCTCGCCTCGGGGCCGAGCCGGGCTTCGCGCATCACTCATACGGAGCACTTGCCCCCGCGAGCGGGTCGCCATGCCGTCTGGCCGGACCGGATCCGATCCGAGGTCATCGCCGCGGTGCAGGCCGCGGGCATCGAACACCCCTGGGCCCACCAGGCACGGGCCGCCGAGCACGCCCTGGACGGCGAGTCGGTGATCGTCTCCACCGGCACCGCCTCCGGCAAGTCGCTGGCCTACCTCGTCCCGGTCCTCACGGCCCTCCTGGACGGCTCCGAGGCCCCGAACGGCCGGGGGGCCACCGCCCTGTACCTGGCCCCCACCAAGGCCCTCGCAGCCGATCAGCGGCGCTCGGTGAAGGAACTCTCACAACCGCTGGGCCATGCGATCCGCCCGGCCGTGTACGACGGCGACACCCCCTTCGAGGAACGCGAGTGGGTGCGCCAGTACGCCAACTACGTCCTGACCAACCCCGACATGCTGCACCGCGGCATATTGCCCTCCCACCCCCGCTGGGCCTCCTTCCTGCGCTCCCTGCGCTACGTCGTCATCGACGAGTGCCACACCTACCGGGGCGTCTTCGGCTCCCACGTCGCCCAGGTGCTGCGCCGGCTGCGCCGCCTGTGCGCCCGCTACGGCTCCTCCCCCGTCTTCCTGCTGGCCTCCGCCACCGCCGCCGAGCCCTCCGTCGCGGCCCGCCGCCTGACCGGCCTCCCGGTCGTCGAGGTCGCCGACGACGCCTCCCCTCGCGGGGAACTGGTGTTCGCCCTCTGGGAGCCCCCGCTCACCGACCTGCACGGCGAGAAAGGTGCACCCGTCCGGCGTACCGCCACCGCCGAGACGGCCGATCTCCTCACCGACCTCACCGTCCAGGGCATGCGCTCGATCGCCTTCGTACGGTCCCGGCGTGGCGCCGAGCTGATCTCGGTGATCGCCCAGGAACGTCTTGCCGAGATAGACCGCTCCCTCGCCCGGCGCGTCGCCGCCTACCGCGGCGGCTATCTCCCCGAGGAACGCCGCGCCCTGGAGCGCGCCCTGCACTCCGGGGAACTCCTCGGCCTCGCCGCCACCACCGCCCTCGAACTCGGCGTCGACATCTCCGGCCTCGACGCCGTCGTCATCGCCGGCTACCCCGGCACCCGCGCCTCCCTCTGGCAGCAGGCGGGCCGCGCCGGGCGCTCCGGGCAGGGCGCGCTGGCCATCCTCGTCGCCCGCGACGACCCGCTGGACACCTTCCTCGTCCATCATCCCGAGGCCCTGTTCAACCAACCGGTGGAATCCACCGTCCTCGACCCCGACAACCCCTACGTCCTCGCCCCCCATCTGTGCGCCGCCGCCGCCGAGATCCCCCTCACCGACGCCGACCTCGAACTCTTCGGCCCCGCCACCGCCGAGCTGCTGCCGCAGTTGGAGGCGGCGAAGCTGTTGCGCCGCCGGTCGACGGCCTGGCACTGGACGCGCCGCGAACGGGCCGCCGACCTGACCGACATCCGCGGCGAGGGCGGCACCCCGGTACAGGTCGTCGAGGCCGGCACCGGGCGGCTGCTCGGCACGGTCGACGCGGGCGCCGCGCACACCGCCGTCCACGAGGGCGCGGTCCACCTGCACCAGGGCCGCACCTACCTGGTGCGCACACTGGACCTGGAGGACTCCGTCGCCCTGGTGGAGGAGGCCGCCCCGCCCTACTCGACGGTCGCCCGCGACACCACCTCCATCGCCGTCCTCGAAACCGACGTCGAAGTCCCCTGGGGCGACGGCCGGTTGTGCTACGGCTCCGTCGAGGTCACCAACCAGGTCGTCTCCTTCCTCCGCCGACGTGTCATCACCGGCGAAGTGCTCGGCGAGACGAAGCTCGACCTCCCTCCCCGCACCCTCCGTACGCGCGCCGTCTGGTGGACGGTCACCGAGGACCAGCTGGACGCGGCTCGGATCAACCCCGAGATCCTCGGGGGCGCCCTGCACGCCGCCGAACACGCGTCCATCGGCATGCTCCCGCTCTTCGCCACCTGCGACCGCTGGGACATCGGCGGCGTCTCCGTCCCCCTCCACCCCGACACGCTCCTCCCCACGGTCTTCGTCTACGACGGCCACCCGGGCGGCGCCGGATTCGCCGAGCGCGCCTTCCACACGGCCCGCTCCTGGCTCACCGCCACCCGGCAGGCCATCGCCTCCTGCGAGTGCGACGCCGGCTGCCCCTCCTGCATTCAGTCCCCCAAGTGCGGCAACGGCAACGACCCCCTGCACAAGCGAGGCGCCGTCCGCCTCCTGACGGAACTCCTGCGGCCTGCGCCAACCGAGTGAACTGGCGCCGGAGCCGGAGCCGGAGCTGGCGCCGGCGCCGGGGGGCCGCACTCTCCTCGCCGTCCTTTCGCCGGGGGCCGCAGCTCTCGGGCCCCGGTGATCCGGGCCGGTCCTCAGGAGGCCAGCCCCTCATCCGGGCACAGGTCTCCGCGCCGGGAACCTCGCGCCGCGCTCGGGCCCTCCTGATCCAGACCGCCCTCAGGAGGCCAGCCGCTCACCCGGACCCAGGTCTCCACCTCGCCGGCAGCCCCACGCCGGTCCCGGGCTCCTCCGAGGCCGGATGCTCCACCGGCCTCTCCAGCTCTGCCGGACCCACCGGCCCCGCTTCTTCCGGCACCGCAGGTGCCCCCGCCCCCGGCGGTCTCGGCGCCCCGGTCCCCGGCAGCCGCAATGCCTCCGCCCCCGGCGGCCCCGCCCGTGCCCTGGACTCCGCCCCGAAGAACGGGCCGCTCCCCGACGCCGCCGTCACGTCCGAGATCTCGCCCTCGACCGCGCACCGGACGAGTCGCGCGTTCTGCGCCCGGGCCACCCCCTCCGCCCGGGCGCAGGCAGCCGTGCCGCCGTCGCTCCAGTGGCCGGCCGCCGCGAGGGCTGCCAGATCGGCGGCCCCAGCCGCCCGGTGCCGCACCACGGCCGCGTGTCCCATCACCAGCACCGCGCCGAACACGACGCAGAGCGCGGCCATCGCCCCGACCGTCCACACGGTCGCCGACCCCTGGTCCGGCGACGCTCCTCTCCGAGCGGTCATCCGGGCCGAGCCCCTGACACCCTCCTTCGTCCTCCGTGCCCGGCACATGACCGGCCGGGCGTTCCACTTCCTCATGGTCCGCTCACCCCCACCGTCTCCTCCGCAAGTGCCACCGCCTCGTCGCTCACTCCCACGGACAGCGCCGCGGGTCCCGGTGTCCGTGCGCCGACCCTCACCCTGACCAGGTCCTCCTCACGGCTCACCGTGACGTCCGCGCCCGCCGGGGCCACCCGCCGCGCGGTCGCCACGACCGCTTCCGGCGAGTCCTGGCGTGCCGCCGCCCGGGCGCCGGCCCTCGCCGCGTCCACGCACTGGATCTGCGCGGACGCGGCGAGCAGGGCCCAGACCAGCGCCATCCCGACCAGGACCAGCGAGGGCAGGACCACCGCGGCCTCGGCGGTCACGAAACCCCCGTCCCGGCCGGCCCCGGTCGCCCTCAACAGGGCCGGGAGTGGGCCGCGTTCACGTCTGGCCATTGAGCGCCCGCCCCACGATGCCCTGCAGTTCCTCCGTGACCTGCCCGCTGGTCACCACCTTGTAGAGCACGGCCGCGAAGGCGACCGCCGCGATGACCCCCACCGCGTACTCGGAGGTGACCATTCCGGCGTCCCTCCGCACCACCAGCGCGAGCATCCACGCCCGCGTCCGCGCACGTCCTCGCCTCAGAACCCGTACCGTCCTGCGCATTCCAACCCCCGTAAGGTCGAACCCTGTTCGTCATGTCGTCCACGTGATGTGGTCCTACTCGTGGGCCCACGCGATGTGGCCCACGTGTCTTCGCCGGTCGTCACCTCCTCGTCAGCCGGCGCCCCCTTTCAGCAGCCCGCCCGCCAGTCCGATCACCACGGGCAGCACGCCGATCGCGAGGAACGCGGGGAGAAAGCACAGCCCCACGGGCGCCGTGACCATGACGGCCGCCCGGCGTGCCCGTGCCGTCGCCGTGCGGCCCCACTCGGCGCGCGCCTCCGCCGCGAGCCGCCCTACCGGTACGGCCGCCGGCACCCCGGAGTCGCCCGCCCGCTCCAGCAGGCGCGCCAGCCCACGGGCACCCGGTATCGACGCCAGCCTCCGCCAGGCCTCGGCCGGTTCACCGCCGAGCCGCACCTCGGCCGCACCCCGCGCCAGCCGCTCGCCCACCGGCCCGCCCAAGGCCTCGCCCACCGCCTGCGCCGCCGTCACAGGACTCGCGCCCGCCGCGATACACGCGGCCACCAGGTCGGCGGCGAGCGGGAGTTGCCGGACCGCCAGGGCCTCGTCGTACTCGGCCAGGTCCGCGCCCGCTCTTCGCGAGGCCCGCTGTCGCCACCAGAGGAATCCGAACCCGGCCGCCACGCCCACCAGAGCCCCGACGGCACCGCCGACCAGGACCCAGCCGACGGACAGCCCGCCCAGTACCGGCACCCACCGCCGGCCGAGACCGCTCAGGTCGACACGACGTCGCGGCGGGGGCCCTTCCAGAGCCAGCAGCACCGCCAGCCGTCCGCGTGTCCTCCGCTCGCGCCGCGCGGCCCCGATCCACCGCACCGCCGATCCGAGCAGGAGCACCCCGCACACCACCACCCCCAGCCTGTGGACAACGTCCGCGCTCATCCCGTCTCCGCCCCTCGTACGATCCGCAGCGCCCACCACAGGCCCACGCCCTCCAGCACCCCGCCGACCAGCAGGCAGCCCAGGCCGGGTCCGGTGTGCAGCAGCACGTGCAGCGGATCGGCGCCGAGCGCCGTACCAAGCAGGAGGCCGAGCACCGGCAGACCCGCGAGCATTGAGGCCGTCGAGCGCGAACCCGCCAACTGCGCCCGCATGTCCGCTCTTTGATCCCGCTCGGCACGCAGCGCGCCCTCCAGCCGGTCCAGCCCCGCCGCGAGTCCCGCACCCCGGTCGACGGCCACCCGCCAGCACGCGGCGAGCCCGACCAGACCATCGGCGCCCGGCTGCCGTGCCGCCTCGGCGAGCGCGCCCGGCACATCCCCGCCGAACCGGGCCGCCGCCAGCACGACGGGCTGTCCGTCCCCGAGCCCGTCGGAGTCGCGGGCCGCGCCGAGCAGCGCCTCACCCGGCTGCCGGCCGGCCCGTACCTCACCGGCGAGAGCACCGCACAGGGCGATCACCGCGTCGCCGCGCCGCTCCCGCTCGCGTCGCGCCTCCGCGGCCCGCCGTGCCCGTCCCAGCAGCGGCACTCCGGCCGCCCCCAGGAGGAGCGGCACCACCGAGGAGCCGATCACCGCGACCACCAACCCGGCCACCAGCGACCAGACTTCGGGCCGCGTCCGGGCGCGCAGCCGCCCCCAGCCGTCGAGAAGCCGCTCCCGATGGGGCGGGCCGGTCCCCACGCCCCCGCCGCCCGCGAACAGCAGCCGTGCCCTGCGCGCCTGGGCGCCGCGTTCGCTCATCAGCCAGGCCGCGATCCCGGCGCAGACCAGAGCCGCGCTCACCTGTACGTCCGCCGTCTCACCGACGCCCATCCCACTCTCCTTTCGCATCCCGGCGTCCGACCGCCGTCTTCCCATCCCGGCATCCGGCCGCCGTCCCGTCCGCGTCTCCTCCCGCTCGCGCAGGCACTCCCGTCGCTCCCTCGGTGCCCTGGCTTCCGCTCTCGGGCCCGTGAACCCCGCTCACATCACGGCGAACCGACCGGTCTGGGCCCTGTCCGCCGCCTCGAAGCAGCCCCCGCAACCGCTCCCAGCCGCGCTCGTAGCCGAAGGCGTCCTCGCCCCACCGAAGGGCCGGCACCGTGACCACCAGCCCCGACGGGTCGCGTTCGAGGACATGCACCTCGGCGATCCGGCGCCGGCCCGCCCGGTCCCGTACGAGATGCAGGACCACGGACAGGGCAGCCGCCAACTGGCTGTGCAGGGCGGCCCGGTCGAGGCCGGCCGCGGTGCCCAGTGCCTCCAGCCGGGCCGGGACCTGTGCCGCCGCGTTCGCGTGGACCGTGCCGCAGCCGCCCTCGTGGCCCGTGTTCAGCGCGGCCAGCAGCGAGACGACCTCGGGACCGCGCACCTCGCCGACGACCAGCCGGTCCGGCCGCATCCGCAGGGCCTGCCGGACCAGGTCCTGGAGTGCGACGAGTCCGACTCCCTCCTGGTTGGCCGGCCGCCCCTCCAGACGCACCACGTGCGGATGGTCGGGCCGCAGCTCCGCCGAGTCCTCGGCGAGCACGATGCGCTCCCCGGGACCCACGAGCCCCAGCAGCGCACTGAGCAGGGTCGTCTTGCCCGTGCCCGTGCCTCCGCTGATCAGGAAGGACAACCGGGCGTCCAGCAAGGCTCTGAGCACCCGGTCCCCGCCGGGCGGCACGGTCCCGGCCGCGACCAGTTCGTCCAGCGTGAACGCGCGTGGCCGCACGACACGCAGGGAGAGGCAGGTCGAGCCGACGGCCACCGGTGGCAGCACCGCGTGCAGCCGTGTCCCGTCGGGCAGCCTGGCGTCCACCCAGGGCCGGGCGTCGTCGAGCCTGCGGCCCGCCACGGCCGCCAGGCGTTGCGCGAGCCGCCGTACGGCCGCCGCGTCCGGGAAGGACACGGACGTCAGCTCCAGGCCGCCGCCCCGGTCCACCCACACCCGGTCGGGTGCCGACACCAGGACGTCGGTGACCAACGGGTCGGCGAGCAGCGGTTCCAGCGGGCCACTGCCGACCAGCTCCGACCGCAACCGCTCGGCGGCACCGAGCACTTCGGCGTCTCCGAGCACCCTCCCCTGTTCCCGCAGGGCTTGCGCCACGCGCGCGGGGGTCGGTTCGGAACCGCTCTCGGCGAGCCACTGCCGCACCCCGTCCAGCAACTCCGGAGCCCCGTCGGCCCCCGGCCACCTGTCGCCCGCCCCGCCGAGCGGCCCTCCGATCCCGGACCAGGTGTCGGACGCCCGGCCGAGCCGGCTTCCGTCCCCGGCCCGCGCCCCGCTCCATCCGGTCCGGAAGCCGGCGGATCCGCCCGGGCCGCCCGTCGGCCTCGCCGCTCGGCCGCCGTGCCCGTGACCCCCGTCCCCGTGCCCGTGACCTCCGTCCCCGTGCCCGTGCCCGTGCCCGTCACTCCCGTGCCCGTAAGTCCCCTGTCCGTGACCCCCGAGGTCGTCCCGCATGCCCACCGACCCCGGCGAGCCGTACTCGGATCCGTCCCGCGCGCCCGTCCGCGCGTACGGCAAGCCCCGGCCCGGATCTCGCCGTCCCGCACCCGTTCGCCCGTCGAGGCCCGCTCCGCAGTCCTTCCCTGTGGTCGCGTCCCAGCTCATACGTCCCCTCCTTCGACTCATACGGCCCCTCCCTCGACCGGCATCCGCTTCCAGAACGCCGTGCAGAACCGGGCCAGCGGCCCGCGCGCCACGCTTCCCGGGGGTGGCCCGCCGTCCAACGGGGAGGTTTCTTCGGGTACTTCGCCCACCAGGGGCAGCTCCAGCAGCCGGGCGACCTCGCGTCCGTCCAGTCCCGGGGCGAACGGGCCGCGCACGGCGACCCGCAGATCGCGCAGGACCATGCTGGCCGCGGACGCCATCCGGCCGGCCGCCGCGATCGCGCGCAGATCGCCCGGGACCACCAGGAGCCCCACATCGAGCTGGGCGAGGATCTCGCCGACGCCCTCGTCGATGCGGCGGGGGAGATCGACGATCACCGCGCCGCCCCGCCGTCTGGCGGCGGCCAGGACCGCACGCACCGCGCGCGGCGGGATGTTCACCGCCTCACCCCGGTCCCAGCTCAGGACCCGGAGCGCGTGCAGCTCGGGCAGGGACTCCTCCAGGGCGCCACCGCCGACCCGGCCCCGGGAGGCGGCGAACGCCGGCCAGCGCAGGCCCTCGGCTGCCTCTCCGCCCAGGAGTACGTCGAGTCCGCCGCCGAGGGGATCCGCGTCCACCAGCAGGGTGCGCCTTCCCTCCCGCGCGGAGGTGAGGGCGAGCGCGCAGGCCAGCGTGGACGCGCCGGCCCCACCGCGGCCGCCGAGGACGCCGACCGTGAGAGCGGGCCTGCCGACCCCTTCGGCCACGTCGGCGATGCGGTCGACGAGCCATTGCTCGCCGTCCGGCAGCATCAGGACATGGTCGGCGCCGATCTCGACGGCCCGCCGCCAGACCCCGGAATCGTCCTGATCCCGGCCGACCAGCACCACCCCCCTTCTCCGGGCGGCCCCGCGCACCCGGAGCGCGGCGTCATCGCCGACCAGGACGAGAGGGGCCGCCTCCCACCTGTCCCTTCGTTCCGGAATGCCGGGGTGGACCTCGGGCCGCGCCCCGGCCGCCGCGCACAGGCGCAGCAGGTCGTCGAGCAGTTCGACATCCTCGGTGACGATCAACGGTCCGTCCTGCCGCCCCTCGGCGGCGGGCGGCAGGTCGTGTGTGATGGCTCCCGTCACGATCTCCATCCCCCTTCGCTGCTTCGTGCGCGGGGCCCTCCAGGACCCCGCGATTCCCTCTCGTAGGAAGACCGGGCGAGCGGCTTCCATATGAACGGCCGATACGAACCGGCCAAACGCGTCCGACAAACGGAACCGGTCATGAACTGGCGGCCGGCGGAGCGCGTGGGAATCACGGTGCAGCGATCCGGGAAATCATGTGGATCTTGGTCGAAAACTGTGGACAACTCGATGGCTGTGAATATCGCCATCACCCATACCGGTGAGCCATCAACGGCTTCCACAGAGCAGCCTCGCGACTACACGCAGTGACGGATCATGGGCATGAAAAAGCGCGGCCCGAGCGGAGCAGAGGAGGCTCCGGGGCCGCGCGAAAGTGGAGGAAAACCCATCCGGACATGCGACGACCCCCGCCGGGGGGGAGAGCGGGGGTCGTCCCCACGGCCGACTCGGGGGGGGAGGAGCCGGACCGGGTTAGCACGGTCGCGAACGATCCGTGACTTCCATGGTGTACCCGAGAGCCTTCTCAGGCAAACCCACGCGCCTCACCTTACGCCGAATGGCGGGCCCTATGCTCAACCTTGTGGAAAACCACTCCTTGCCGCGTACAGCCGCCTTCTTTGACCTGGACAAGACGGTCATTGCGAAGTCGAGCACGCTCACGTTCAGCAAGTCGTTCTACCAAGGCGGACTGATCAACCGCAGGGCGGCCTTGCGTACCGCGTACATCCAGTTCGTGTTCCTGGCGGGCGGCGCCGACCACGACCAGATGGAGCGGATGCGCAAGTACCTGTCGGCGATGTGCCGCGGCTGGAACGTCCAGCAGGTCAAGGAGATCGTCGCCGAGACGCTCCACGACCTCATCGACCCGATCATCTACGACGAGGCGGCATCGCTCATCGAGAAGCACCACACCGCCGGGCGTGACGTCGTGATCGTGTCCACGTCCGGGGCCGAGGTGGTCGAGCCGATCGGTGAACTGCTGGGCGCCGACCGCGTGGTGGCGACCCGCATGGTCGTGGGCGAGGACGGCTGCTTCACGGGCGAGGTGGAGTACTACGCGTACGGGCCGACGAAGGCCGACGCGATCAAGGACCTGGCCGCGTCCGAGGGCTACGACCTCTCCCGCTGCTACGCCTACAGCGACTCGGCGACCGACGTGCCGATGCTGGAGTCCGTCGGGCATCCGCACGCCGTGAACCCCGACCGCGCCCTGCGCCGCGAGGCGATCGCCCGCTCCTGGCCGATCCTGGACTTCCACCGCCCCGTCCGCCTCAAGCAGCGGCTGCCCCACCTGTCCGTACCGCCCCGTCCCGCACTCGTCGCGGCCGCTGCCATAGGAGCGGCGGCGGCCACGGCCGGGCTCGTCTGGTATGCGAGCAGGCGCCGCACCCCGGCGATCTGAACGCGCCCGCGCAGGCGGCGCGATCGCCACGCGCGCGTGCCCTCGGCCAACGACATGCGCGCGTGTCCCGATGAGCGCCACACGGGCGCGCCGACGAGCCCGCCCCCTTTCGTACCCTTTGGACCTAAAAGTAAAGAAGTGCGGCCAGGGGTTTCGCTTCCCTCGGACCAGGAGTACAAAGGGGTTAACGGCCCGCGAGACCAAGGACATCCGCGAGGATCACCTTCAAACGCAACAAGGCCCCACGGACCGAGCATGGACATCGAGCACCCACGCGACGTCGACCCGTCGATTACGGGCCAGCCGCACCAGGTGACGGGCAGAAGTTCCCGACCTGATGGGCAACATCCGAGGACGCTTGGTAACCCGGTGAACATGCCAGCGGCGGTACGAGAACTCGTACCGCCGCAACCCTGTTCAGGAGGTTTCCCGCCCCCGCCGGGCGGACGTCCCGAGGGTCAGGCCGCGCCCCGTTGCAGCGCCTCGCAGACCGCCGCGGACTCGCGCGCACCCAGCTCGACCGCCTTGCCGCAGTGGGCGATCCAGGCCGCCATGCCCTCCGGAGTGCCGGAGACATAGCCGTCCAGCGCCGCCAGATAGGCCGCGCGGCCCAGCTCCGCGTGGCCGACCTCCACCGGGCAGATCGCCTTCGGGTCGAGACCGCTGCCGATCAGCACGATGCGTTCGGCCGCGCGGGCGACCAGCCCGTTGCGGGAGGTGAAAGGCCGCAGGGCGATCAGCTCGCCGTGCACGACGGCCGCGGTGACCAGCGCGGGCGCCGAGCCTCCCTCGATGATCAGTTGCGACAGGCCTTCGAGCCGGCCGGCGACCTCGTCCGCGTCGGGCAGCGGCAGCTCCACCAGGGGTTCGTCCACCCGCTCGCCGTGCTGTCGCGGCCTGCCGGTGTCGTCCCCCTGGTCCGCGGCGGCGACCAGGTGCAGCCGGGCCAGCACCCGCAGAGGCGACTGCCGCCAGATGGACAGGAGTTGACCCGCCTCGGCGGTCAGCCGCAGGGCCGCGCCGACCGTGCGGGCCTCGTCGTCCGCGCTGAAGTCGGTGCGCCGCCGCACCTCTTCGAGGGCCCAGTCGGCGCCGGACACCGCGGCCGAACCACGCGCACCGCGCAGCGCCGCCTCGGACGTGATCTCGTTGCTGCGACGCCGCATGATGCGGTGGCCGTAGACCCTGTCCACGGCCTTGCGGACGGACTCCACGGATTCGGCCACCCCGGGAAGCGAGGCCAGGGCCGCGAGCGGATCGGCGGTCGCACCTGTCGTACTCATGAGTACGACCCTACGCACCTCGCGGCCACACCCCACGAAGGAGTGGTCTTCTTCACGCGATGCGGCCACCGAGCGCGATCAGCGGACTACTCTTGGTGAACATGAAAATTGCTTTCGTCGGGAAGGGCGGCAGTGGCAAGACCACCCTGTCGTCGCTCTTCGTCCGCCACCTCGCCGCCTCAGGGGCTCCGGTCGTCGCCGTGGACGCCGACATCAACCAGCACCTGGGGCCCGCGCTCGGCCTCGAAGAGGCGGAGGCCGCGGCCCTCCCCGCGATGGGTGAGCGGCTGCCCCTCATCAAGGACTACCTGCGCGGCACCAATCCGCGCATCACGTCCGCCGAGACGATGATCAAGACCACTCCGCCCGGCGCGGGGTCCCGGCTGCTGCGGGTCGGCGAGACCAACCCGGTGTACGACGCCTGTGCGCGGCCGGTGGAACTCGACGGCGGCACCGTCCGTTTGATGGTCACCGGCCCGTTCACCGAGGCCGATCTGGGAGTGGCCTGCTACCACTCCAAGACCGGTGCGGTGGAGCTGTGCCTGAACCACCTGGTCGACGGACCGGGGGAGTACGTGGTCGTCGACATGACGGCCGGCTCGGACTCCTTCGCGTCCGGCCTGTTCACCCGCTTCGACATCACGTTCCTCGTCGCCGAGCCGACCCGGAAGGGGGTCTCCGTCTATCGCCAGTACAAGGAGTACGCCCAGGACTTCGGCGTCACCCTCAAGGTCGTCGGCAACAAGGTGCAGGGCCAGGACGACATCGACTTCCTCCGCGCGGAAGTCGGCGACGACCTGCTGGTCACGGTCGGGCACTCGGACTGGGTGCGCGCCATGGAGAAGGGCCGGCCGCCCCGGTTCGAGCTCCTGGAGGAGGCCAACAAACGCTCGCTGCACTCCCTGAAGGCCGCCGCGGACGCCACCTACGAGCTGCGCGACTGGGAGCGGTACACGCGCCAGATGGTGCACTTCCACCTGAAGAACGCGGCCAGTTGGGGCAACACCAAGACCGGAGTGGACCTCGCCGAGCAGGTCGACCCCGGCTTCGTCCTCGGCGAGAGCCCGCTCGCCACGGCCTGAGGGACCGGTCGGCCCCGGCTCCTCCAGCGAGAAACCGGCCGGCCCCGGCGTCTCCGGAGAGAAGCCGGGGGGCCGGTCCGGTGCGCCGCTACTGCTTGAGGGCCGGCGCTCCGGGGACACCCTTCGGGGCCGGGGCGGGACTCGCGGAGAGGAAGGACGCCCAGCCTTGCTTGGGGGCCTCACCGACCTTGAGGCCGCGGAGCTTGGCGAGCGTGGCGGGGTCCTGCGCGTCGAGCCAGTCGGCGAGCTGCCGGAAGGAGACGCAGCGCACCTCGGCCTTGGTGCAGACCCGCTCGACGACCTCGTCGACGGCCCGCATATAGGTGCCGCCGTTCCAGGACTCGAAATGGTTGCCGATGACCAGCGGCGCCCGGTTGCCGTCGTAGGCGCGCTGGAAGCCCTGGAGCAGGCCGTCACGCATCTCGTCGCCCCAGGACTGCCGCTTGTCCGGGTCGCCCTGGGTCTTGGTGCCCGACTGGTTGACCATGAAGTTGTAGTCCATGGTGAGCTGTTCGTAGGAATGGCCGGGGAAGGGCACGAGCTGCATCGACAGATCCCACAGGCCCTCCTTCTTCTTCGGCCAGAGCTGGTCGTTGACGCCGCTGGTGTCGTAGCGGAAGCCCAGTTGGCGGGCGGCCTTCATGAAGTTCTCCCGGCCCTCCAGACACGGAGTGCGGGCGCCGATCAGCTCCTTGTCGTAGTCGAAGGGAAGCGCCGACTCCGCCTTCAGGCCGGTGTTCGTCTTCCAGGACTTCACGAAGGACTTCGCCTGGGCGATCTCGCTCTTCCAGTCCGCGACCGACCACTGGCCGACCCCGCCCTCCGTACCGCAGAAGTGCCCGTTGAAGTGGGTGCCGATCTCGTTGCCCTCCAGCCACGCGCCGCGTAGCTGCTTCACGGTGTCCTCGATGCCCCGCTGGTCGTTGAAGCCGATCTCCGAACTGCCGGCCGAGTGCTGGGGCGGGCGGTACAGGTCGCGCTTCTCCTCGGGCAGCATGTACACGCCGCTGAGGAAGTAGGTCATCGTCGCGTTGTTCGCCTTGGAGACCTCGCGGAAGTGGGAGAAGAGCTTCTGGCTGTCCTCGCCGGCGCCGTCCCAGGAGAAGACCACGAACTGCGGCGGCTTCTGGCCGGGCTTCAGCCGCTCGGGCCGGGGCAGATGCGGCTGCGCCCCCGTGTACGAGGTGGAGCCGTCGCCGATCAGCCGGACCGCGGTCCTGGGGACGGGCGCGCCCTCCGCCTTCCGCACGGCGTGGGCGGCGTCCCGGGAAGGGGCGGTACCGCCCGCGCAACCGGCGAGCGCCGTGGCGCAGGCCGCGGCGAGTGCCGCGCCCGCGGCGATCCTCTGGGTGGCGGCCATCTTCCGCCCTCCTTTTCCTCGGTCGGGCACCCCTGGTCAGGGCGTCGTCGAGTCGGCGCGCGGGCCGGTCGTCTGCGGCCGTGCGCCGACAGCGCCGCCAAAGTGGCACGGAACCGAGAAGGAATAAGTACGACAAGCCGACCAAAGGCCCACTTCACCCCACAGAGTGATTTACTGCCCCATTTGCTCCGATTTACCGCATCAACCCTTTACCCTGCATTACGATCCATTTACCGAGCGTTGAAAATCCCGCCACTGCACGCCGTGACCCACGGCCGCGACCCGCCCCCCGCCGCATTCGGACGGGGGACCACCTGTTCCGCGACCGCGCTGCCCCGGAGGAGACGGGAACATGTCTGCCTGCGTCCCCACTCGCGCCGCCGACCCCACTCGGCCCGCGCCTGTCCACCCGCCCCACAGTCCCCCACCGACCCCGCCCCGCCGGTTCCGCGTCGAAGGCGCGGACCTGTCGGCCTCGATCGCGGTCTTCCTGATCGCCCTCCCGCTGTCCCTCGGAATCGCCCTCGCCACCGACGCACCGCTCCAGGCCGGCCTCGTCGCCGCCGCCGTCGGCGGAATCGTGGCCGGGCGCCTCGGCGGCTCACCGCTCCAGGTCAGCGGCCCGGCCGCCGGCCTCACGGTCGTCACCGCCGAGCTGATCCACCACTACGGCTGGCGCGCCACCTGCGGCATCACCGTGCTCGCCGGAATCGCCCAAGTCGGCCTCGGCTGCCTGCGCGTGGCCCGCACGGCGCTGGCCGTCAGCCCCGCGATCGTGCACGGCATGCTCGCCGGCATCGGCGTCACCATCGCCGTCGCCCAACTGCACATCGTCCTCGGCGGCGTGCCGCAGAGCGCCGTCCTCGACAACCTCGTCGCCCTCCCGGACCAACTGGCGCGCACGCAGCCCGCCGCGGTCGCCATGAGCGGGCTGACGCTGGCGCTGCTGTTCGCCTGGCCGCGCCTGCCGGGCCGCACCGGCCGGCTGCTGCGCAAGGTGCCCGCCGCCCTGGTCGCCGTCGCCGGCGCCACCGCCGCCGCCTCGCTCGCCGGACTGACGCTGCCCAGAGTCGACCTGCCCTCCTGGAGCAGCCACGCGCTGGCCGGACTACCCGAGGGCCCGGTGCTCGGCGTCGCCGCCGCCGTCCTCACCGTGACCCTGGTGTGCAGCGTGCAGTCGCTGCTCGGGGCCGTCGCGGTGGACAAGCTGGTGAGCGCCCGTCCGGAACTCCAGACCCGCGTCGGCCGTTCCGCCCTCGACCGGGAGCTGCTCGGCCAGGGCGCCGCCAACGTCGTCTCCGGCGCGCTCGGCGGGCTGCCGGTCGCCGGCGTCGCCGTCCGCAGCTCCGCGAATGTCCAATCGGGCGCCGTGAGCCGGAACTCCACGATGCTGCACGGCGTTTTCGTAGTAGTTGCCGCGCTGCTGATGGTCCCGATCCTGGAGCTGATCCCCCTCGCATCGCTCGCCGCCCTGGTGATGGCCGTCGGCATCCAGATGGTTTCCCTGAACCACATCCGCACGGTCACCCGCCACCGCGAAGTGCTGGTCTACGCCGTCACCACGCTCGGCGTCGTGTTCCTCGGGGTCCTCGAGGGCGTGGCGCTCGGGGTCTTGGTGGCCGTCGGCGTCGCCCTGCACCGCCTCACCCGCACGCGCATCACCCACGAAGAGAAGGGAGGAGTCCATCACGTCCGTGTACGAGGGCAGTTGACGTTCCTGGCGGTGCCGCGGCTCAGTCGCGCCCTCCACCTCGTCCCCCACGGGGCGGACACCGTCGTGGAGCTGGACGGCTCGTTCATGGACCACGCAGCGTACGAGTCCCTGCAGGACTGGCAGAACGCACACACCGCCCGGGGCGGCACGGTGGAGATCACCGGGCGGACCGGGACCCGGATCGCCGAGCCGGCGGACTCCGCGCACTGCCGCTGCCGCCCCTGGACGCCCTGGCGCAACCACCACTGCCACGACTCCGCCGCCTCCACCGTCTCCTCCGCCATGGGGTCCGGGCCCGTCTCGCCCGACGACACCTCCGGCGGGCCGGACCAGGAGGCGGGCGAGTCCAGACCGAGTGGGCACCAACTGGCGCGCGGCATCAGCGCGTTCCAGCGGAACACCGCGCCCCTCGTACGGGAGGAGCTGGCCCGGCTCGCCCGCGAGGGACAGCGGCCGTCCCAGTTGTTCCTGACCTGTGCCGACTCCCGGCTCGTCACGTCGATGATCACCTCCAGTGGTCCGGGCGACCTCTTCGTCGTGCGGAACGTGGGGAACCTCGTGCCGTTGCCCGGCGAGGAGAGCGGGGACGACTCGGTGGCCGCCGCCATCGAGTACGCCGTGGACGTGCTCAAGGTGCGGTCCATCACCGTGTGCGGGCACTCCGGATGCGGGGCCATGCAGGCGCTGCTGGCGTCCGAGCCCGGTGGGGCCCTCACTCCGCTGAAGCGGTGGCTGCGGCACGGGCGGCCGAGCCTGGAGCGGATGGCCGACGAGGACCGGCCGGAGCCGCGCCTCACCGGTCGGGCACCCGCCGACACGGTGGAGCGGCTCTGTCTGACCAACGTGGTGCAGCAGTTGGAGCATCTGCGGGCGCACGACTCCGTCGCGCGGGCGCTGCGCGAAGGCGCTCTCGAACTGCACGGGATGTACTTCCACGTCGGTGAGGCCCAGGCGTATCTCCTGGCCGACGGTGACGACGGCGAGGGCGGTCGCGGCGACGGCGGCAGCCGGGCCGAGATGTTCGATCACGTGGGAGCCGTGGACGGGGCGCGGCGTCCCGCGTGACCGGCGGTGGTGCGCGGCCTTGGTCGGCGGGGCTCTGGTCGGCGGGGCCGCGCGCCACATCCGCGGCCGGACCTCGCCCCTCGGCGCCGGCCTCGTCCTCGGTGCCTCACCGTCGCCCTCGGGGCCGGCCTCGTCCTCGGCGCCTCACCGTCACCCTCGTCCCCGCGCCCTCGCCCTGGATCTGGCCCTCACCCCGGGATGAGTGCGGGGCACCCTGGGATGAGCACGGGCCGGGACGGGTGTTCCGTGAACCCGGGGACCGCGCCGTACGTGCCTCGGAGTGTGGCCCCGGCTGCCACGGCGACAGGCCTCGTGTGATCTCGTGAGGTACAGCCGGGCCGCGCCCGGGGCGTGGACGCGCCGCGGGGCCGACGGACCGGAGGGACGACGGAGCATAGGTCTAAACCAATTTGGGGACGACCCTTGTCACCGGGCCCCCGGTCTGATGAGCTGTGGCCTGGGACACAACGGACACCCTGGGAAAGGGAGATGTCGTGAGCAACGAAAGCCTGGCCAACCTGCTGAAGGAAGAGCGCAGGTTCGCGCCGCCCGCCGCTTTGGCGGCGGACGCCAATGTGACCGCGGAGGCGTATGAGCGGGCCAGGGCTGACCGGCTGGGGTTCTGGGCGGAGCAGGCGCGTCGGCTGGCGTGGGCGGTCGAGCCGACCGAGACGCTGGACTGGTCGAATCCGCCGTTCGCGAAGTGGTTCGCGGACGGGAAGCTGAACGTCGCCTACAACTGTGTGGACCGGCATGTCGAGGCCGGTCACGGTGACCGGGTCGCGATCCACTTCGAGGGTGAGCCCGGTGACAGCCGGGCGATCACGTACGCGGAGCTGAAGGACGAGGTCAGCCGGGCCGCGAACGCGCTGACCGAACTGGGTGTCGGCTCGGGCGACCGGGTCGCCGTCTACCTGCCGATGATCCCCGAGGCCGTCGTGGCGATGCTGGCCTGCGCGCGGATCGGGGCCGCGCACTCGGTGGTCTTCGGCGGGTTCTCCGCCGACGCCATCGCCACCCGTATCCAGGACGCGGACGCCAAGCTCGTCATCACCGCCGACGGCGGCTACCGGCGCGGCAAGCCCTCCGCGCTGAAGCCGGCCGTCGACGAGGCGGTCAGCCGCGTCGAGGGGGTGGACAAGGTCCTGGTCGTCCGCCGCACCGGCGAGGACGTCGCCTGGAGCGAGGGCCGGGACGTGTGGTGGCACGACATCGTGGGCCGCCAGTCGGCCGAGCACACCCCGGAGGCGTTCGACGCCGAGCACCCGCTGTTCATCCTCTACACCTCGGGGACGACGGGGAAGCCGAAGGGCATCCTGCACACCTCGGGCGGCTATCTCACCCAGGCCTCCTACACCCACCACGCCGTCTTCGACCTGAAGCCGGCAACGGACGTGTACTGGTGCACGGCCGACATCGGCTGGGTCACCGGCCACTCCTACATCACCTACGGGCCGCTCTCCAACGGCGCCACCCAGGTCATCTACGAGGGCACCCCCGACACCCCGCACCAGGGCCGCTTCTGGGAGATCGTGCAGAAGTACGGGGTGAGCATCCTCTACACCGCGCCCACCGCGATCCGCACCTTCATGAAGTGGGGCGACGACATCCCCGCGAAGTTCGACCTGTCCTCCCTGCGCGTCCTGGGCTCGGTCGGCGAACCGATCAACCCCGAGGCGTGGATGTGGTACCGCAAGCACATCGGCGCCGACAAGGCGCCGATCGTGGACACCTGGTGGCAGACCGAGACCGGCGCCATGATGATCTCCCCGCTGCCCGGCGTCACCGCCACCAAGCCCGGCTCCGCACAG
Organism: Streptomyces sp. NPDC007084; assembly: GCF_040703595.1. Lineage (NCBI taxonomy): Bacteria > Bacillati > Actinomycetota > Actinomycetes > Kitasatosporales > Streptomycetaceae > Streptomyces > Streptomyces sp. NPDC007084. Next base: position 122,856 of record NZ_JBEYFY010000009.1, on the reverse strand, counting down.
CGCCCGCTGCCCGGGATCGCGGCCACCGTCGTCGACGACGAGGCCAACGAGGTCCCCGACGGCGGAGGCGGCTACCTGGTGCTGACCGAACCCTGGCCGTCCATGCTGCGCACCATCTGGGGTGACGACCAGCGGTTCCTGGACACCTACTGGTCCCGTTTCGAGGGCAAGTACTTCGCCGGTGACGGGGCGAAGAAGGACCAGGACGGCGACATCTGGCTGCTGGGCCGGGTCGACGACGTGATGCTGGTGTCCGGGCACAACATCTCCACCACCGAGGTCGAGTCCGCTCTCGTCTCGCACCCCTCGGTCGCCGAGGCGGCCGTCGTCGGCGCCGCCGACGAGACGACCGGTCAGGCCATCGTCGCGTTCGTCATCCTGCGCGGCACCGCCAGCGCCGAGGACGAAGGCCTCGTCGCCGACCTGCGCAACCACGTCGGCGCCACCCTCGGCCCGATCGCCAAACCCCGCCGGATCCTCCCGGTCGCCGAACTCCCCAAGACCCGCTCCGGCAAGATCATGCGCCGCCTCCTGCGCGACGTCGCCGAGAACCGCGAACTCGGCGACGTCACCACCCTCACCGACTCCACCGTCATGGACCTCATCCAGGCCAAGCTCCCCAGCACATCCACCGAGGACTGACCCAGGACACAGGAGAGACGGGACGCAGGGCCTTCCGGGCCTTTGCTCCCGTGAGGCCGCCCGAGGGGTGGCGGAGCTTCCGGTTCCCGGAGTTCCGCCACCTTTCGCGCGCGCCCGGACGGCCTCGCGCGCCCCGCCCTCGCGCCGCCCCGCGCCCCGCGCCCCACGCCCGCCCCGCCCCGCGCCTCGGCGTGCGCTCCGTCCCCCCTCCACCACTCCCACCATCCGATTTACCCGTAATGTGAACACCCCGGTGCCGACCGGGCCGCGGGTTGGTTAAGGTGGGCGGAAAGTAAAGACGCGACAAGATCCATCATGGTGTGCCGGGAAGTCTGGTCGGCGAGTGCTCAGTCCTGCCTGCTCGACCGGAGGTCCTCGCCGTGGCCGCGCCCCGCACCACCCCCCGTAAGGTCTTCGGACGCATCCCGCTGCCCGAACGCAACTTCGTCGCGGACGCGTTGCGCGCCGAGACCGTCGGCGGTGTCCTCCTGCTGATCGCGGCCGTCGCCGCACTCGTCTGGGCCAACACACCGGCCCGGGACAGCTACGCGAGCGTCTCGCACTTCCACCTCGGCCCCGCCGCCCTCGGACTCGACCTGTCGGTGGAGCACTGGGCGGCCGACGGCCTGCTCGCCGTCTTCTTCTTCGTCGCCGGAATCGAGCTGAAGCGCGAACTGGTGGCCGGGGAGCTGCGCGACCCCAAGGCGGCGCTGCTGCCCGTCGCCGCGGCCGTCTGCGGCATGGCGGTGCCCGCGGCCGTCTACGCCCTCACCAACGTGGTCGGCGGCGGGTCCCTCGACGGCTGGGCCGTCCCCACCGCCACCGACATCGCCTTCGCGCTCGCCGTACTCGCCGTCATCGGGACGTCGTTGCCGTCCGCGCTGCGCGCCTTCCTGCTCACCCTCGCCGTCGTCGACGACCTGCTGGCGATCCTGATCATCGCGGTCTTCTTCAGCGACTCCATCAGCCTGCCCGCCCTCGGCGGGGCCGTCGCCGGACTCGGCGTCTTCTGGCTGCTGCTCCGCAAGGGCGTACGCGGCTGGTACGTCTACGTCCCGCTCGCCCTCGTGATCTGGGGGCTGATGTACAACAGCGGCATCCACGCAACCGTCGCCGGTGTCGCGATGGGCCTGATGCTGCGCTGCCACCCGCGCGAAGGCGAGGAGCACTCCCCCGGCGAGCACATCGAACACCTCGTGCGCCCGCTGTCGGCGGGGCTCGCCGTGCCGCTGTTCGCGTTGTTCAGCGCGGGCGTCTCGGTCTCCGGAGGGGCGATCGGGCATGTGTTCACCCGCCCCGAGACGCTCGGTGTCGTCCTCGGACTCGTCGTCGGCAAGGCCGTCGGCATCTTCGGCGGTACGTGGCTGACGGCCCGTTTCACCCGGGCCTCGCTCAGCGAGGACCTCGCGTGGGCCGATGTCGCGGCCGTCGCCACCCTGGCCGGCATCGGCTTCACCGTCTCGCTGCTCATCGGCGAACTCGCCTTCGCCGGCGACACGGACCTCACCGACGAGACCAAGGCCGCCGTCCTGACCGGCTCGCTCATCGCGACCGTCCTCGCCACGGTCCTGCTGAAGATACGCAACGCCAAGTACCGTGCGCTGTACGAGGCGGAGGAGCGCGACGAGGACCACGACGGCATCCCCGACATCTACGAACAGGACGACCCGGCGTACCACCTGCGCATGGCCGAGATCTACGAACGCAAGGCCGCGGCCCACCGCAGGCTTGCCGAAGTGGCGGGTGGGGCAAGCGAGCAGAACGACGGTCCGGCATGATCTGACAGGACCGTACAAACACATGCAGAAGAGGGAGATCGCGATGAGCGCACCCGACGGCAGCCCGGTCGGCGCCGAACGCAGCATCGGCCAGTTGTTCGCCTCGGCGACGACCGAGATGTCCGCGCTGGTGCATGACGAGATCGCGCTGGCGAAGGCGCAGCTCAAGCAGGACGTCAAGCGCGGCGCGGTCAGCGGCGGGGCGTTCTCGGCGGCGATCGGCGTGCTGATCTTCTCCCTGCCGATGCTCAGCTTCGCCCTCGCCTACGGCATCCGGACCTGGAGCCACTGGAACCTCGCGATCTGCTTCCTGCTGTCGTTCGCGGCGAACGTGCTGGTCGCGGCCGTACTCGCGCTGATCGGGGTGTTCTTCGCGAAGAAGGTCAAGAAGAGCCAGGGTCCGCAGAAGGTGGCCGCCTCCGTGAAGGAGACGGCGGCCGTGCTGCCGAACGCCAAGCCGCACCCCCGGCCCGAACCGGTCGAGAACGCCATCGAGGCTGTGGCACGCTCGTCCTCATGACGGACCCCGCCACACCTTCGGCCCAACCCGCCTCCGTCGTTCGGATCGACCTTCCCGGACGCGCGGTGATCCACCGGGACGTGGCCGCCAACGGCGCGCGCTTCCACATCGCCGAGGCCGGCGACGGCCCGCTCGTACTGCTGCTGCACGGGTTCCCGCAGTTCTGGTGGACCTGGCGGCACCAGCTCGGAGCGCTCGCCGACGCCGGCTACCGGGCGGTCGCCATGGACCTGCGGGGCGTCGGCGGCAGCGACCGCACCCCGCGCGGTTACGACCCGGCCAACCTGGCGCTCGACATCACCGGCGTCATCCGGTCGCTCGGCGAGCCCGACGCCGCGCTGGTCGGGCACGACCTGGGCGGCTATCTCGCGTGGACCGCGGCCGTCATGCGGCCCAAGCTGGTCCGCCGGCTCGCCGTGTCGTCCATGCCGCATCCTCGGCGCTGGCGCTCCGCCATGCTCTCCGACGTCCGGCAGACCTCGGCCGGCTCCTACATCTGGGGGTTCCAGCGCCCCTGGCTCCCCGAGCGCCAACTCGTCGCGGACGAGGGCGCCCTGGTGGGCCGTCTGGTCCGGGAGTGGTCGGGGCCGAGGCAGCCGGACGACGACGCCGTGGAGACGTACCGCCGCGCGATGTGCATCCCGTCGACCGCGCACTGTTCGATCGAGCCGTACCGGTGGATGGTGCGGTCCATGGCGCGGCCGGACGGCATCCAGTTCAACCGGCGGATGAAGCGGCCGGTGCGCGTGCCGACCCTGCATCTGCACGGCTCGCTCGATCCGGTGATGCGGACGCGCAGCGCGGCCGGCTCGGGCCAGTACGTCGAAGCGCCTTACCGCTGGCGGCTGTTCGACGGGCTCGGGCACTTCCCGCACGAGGAGGACCCGGTCGCCTTCTCCACCGAACTGATCAACTGGCTGAAGGACCCGGAACCCGACCGGTGACGCCCGGTCAGCCCTGCGAAACCATCCGAACACGGGCCGTATCCCACCCGGCGCGCGGACGGTGAACACCTGTTCCTCGAACAGCCAATTGCCTGACGCATAGGCCAATTGGGCGCCCTGGGCGCGGTTATGGACCTTGGGGCCCGGGCAGACGTCGGGGTATGGGCTGGACGCACGACTACAGTGACGCAGCACGCAATCGCCGCTCGGCCTCGGGTCTGAGCTCCCATCAGAGGGGCACCCCGCAACTGGCGGGTGCCGATCCTCGCGTGGGGATTCCGCGCATTCTGCGCCGCCGGGCCCGCTGGGTCACGGTGCGGATCCGCCACCCCCGCGGCTGACGCCATCCCTCACCGGCCGGCCGGTCAGAGCGCGCAGCTGTCGCTGTCCACCTGCTGGTTGGCCGTGCGCCCCTTGGCGATGTCCTGCTGGATCTCGTCGGCGGTGAGCGCGTAGCCGGTGTCGGCGTCGTCGAGCGACTTCGCGAAGACCACTCCGTACACCTTGCCCTCGGGTGTCAGCAGCGGTCCGCCGGAGTTGCCCTGACGGACCGTCGCGTACAGCGAGTACACGTCACGGCGCACCGTCTTGCGGTGGTAGATGTCCGGCCCGTTGGCCGTGATGCGGCCCCGCACCCGCGCCGGCTGCACGTTGTACGAGCCGTTCTGCGGGAAGCCCGCCACGATCGCGCTGTCCCCGCTGTTCGCGTCCTCGGTGCTGAACCGCAGCGCGGGCGCCTTCAGGTCCGGTACGTCGAGGACGGCGATGTCGCGCTCCCAGTCGTACAGGACGACCTTGGCGTCGTACTTCCGGCCCTCTCCGCCTATCTGGACCGTCGGCTCGTCCACCCCGCCGACCACGTGCGCGTTGGTCATCACGCGGCGGTCGCCGAAGACGAAGCCGGTGCCTTCGAGGACCTTGCCGCAGCTCTGGGCGGTGCCCATGACCTTGACGATGGAGCGCTGGGCGCGGACGGCCACGGGACTGGCGGCGAGCGCCGGGTCCGGCGGCCGGACCTCCCGGATGGGCTCGTTGGCGAAGGGGCTGAAGACCTGCGGGAAGCCGTTCTGCGCGAGGACCGAGGAGAAGTCGGCGAACCAGGTGTTGGCCTGGGTGGGCAGCGCGCGGGACACGCCGAGCAGCACCTTGGAGCTGCGGACCTCCTTGCCGAGGGTCGGCAGCGTGGTGCCCGCGAGGGCCGAGCCGATCAGCCAGGCCACCAGGAGCATCGCCAGGACGTTCACCAGGGCGCCGCCCGTCGCGTCCAGGGCGCGCGCGGGTGACCAGGTGATGTACCGGCGCAGCTTGTTGCCGAGGTGGGTGGTGAGGGCCTGGCCGACGGAGGCGCAGACGATCACGACGATCACCGCGACGACGGCCGCGGTCGTGCTCACCTGGCTGTCCTCGGTCGCCCAGCCCCAGATCACCGGGAGCAGATAGACGGCGACGAGGCCACCGCCCAGGAAGCCGATCACCGACAGGATGCCGACGACGAAGCCCTGGCGATAGCCCACGATCGCGAACCACACGGCGGCGACCAGCAACAGGATGTCCAGCACATTCACGGAGGTCACCTTGTCATGCGCGCCAGTCGAGCGGGACCTGCTTCTCGCGGTCCCAGGGGCGCTCCCAGCCCGCGAAGTGCAGGATCTTGTCGATCACCCCGGCCGTGAAGCCCCAGACCAGGGCCGATTCGACCAGAAATGCCGGACCTCGGTGCCCGCTGGGGTGCACGGTGGTCGCGCGGTTGGCCGGGTCCGTGAGATCCGCCACGGGGACCGTGAAGACCCGGGCCGTCTCTCCCGGGTCGACGACACCGACCGGGGTGGGCCTGCGCCACCATCCGAGGACCGGCGTCACCACGAAGTGGCTCACCGGGATGTACAGCCTGGGCAGCACGCCGAAGAGCTGGACTCCGGTCGGGTCGAGACCGGTCTCCTCCTCCGCCTCGCGCAGGGCGGCGCGCAGCGGGCCCTCGCCCGCCGGATCGCCGTCCTGGGGGTCGAGGGCGCCGCCGGGGAACGACGGCTGCCCGGCGTGCGATCTGAGGGTGCCGGCGCGCTCCATGAGCAGCAGCTCGGGGCCGCGCGCGCCCTCGCCGAAGAGGATGAGCACCGCGGACTGGCGGCCCGAGCCGTTCGCCGGCGGCAGGAAGCGGCTGAGCTGGAGCGGCTCGACCGTGTCCGCGGCGCGCGCGACCGGGGTCAGCCAGTCGGGCAGCCCGTCCCTGGAGAGGTCCACCTGTCCGCCCCGCGTCTCGCTCGCGTCCCGTGTGTTGCCCGTGCGCGTCATCGCCACCCCCGTTCTGCTGTTCCCAACGCCCGCCGGGGCCCTGTTCGTTCCGTCATCCGGCGCCCAGTGGAGGTGCGGGGATGCCTCCCGCGTCCAGATAGGACTGCGGGGGGTTGAGCCGCTGGCCGGGGAAGCCGCCCTTCTCGTACTTGAGGAGCTTCTTCGCCTTCTCCGGGTCGGTCTCGCCCTCCCCGTACGCCGGGCAGAGCGGGGCGATCGGGCAGGCCCCGCAGGCCGGCTTGCGAGCGTGGCAGATGCGGCGGCCGTGGAAGATCACGTGGTGCGACAGCATCGTCCACTCGCTCTTGGGGAACAGCTCCCCGACGGCCGCCTCGATCTTCTCCGGCTCGGTCTGATCGGTCCACTGCCAGCGCCGCACCAGCCGCTGGAAATGGGTGTCCACGGTGATCCCGGGGCGCCCGAACGCGTTCCCCAGCACGACGAAGGCGGTCTTGCGGCCCACTCCGGGGAGCTTGACGAGGTCTTCGAGCCGCCCTGGCACCTCTCCCCCGAAGTCGTCCCGCAGTGCCTTGGAGAGCCCTATGACCGACTTGGTCTTGGCCCGGAAGAACCCGGTGGGGCGCAGGATCTCCTCGACCTCCTCCGGGTTGGCCTCGGCGAGGTCCTCGGGGGTCGGGTACTTGGCGAAGAGCGCCGGTGTCGTCTGGTTCACCCTGAGGTCGGTGGTCTGCGCGGAGAGCACCGTGGCCACGATGAGCTGGAAGGGGTTCTGGAAGTCCAGCTCCGGGTGGGCGTACGGGTACACCTCGGCCAGCTCGCGGTTGATGCGGCGCGCCCGGCGGACGAGGGCGGTGTGCGACTCGTCGCGCGGCGGGGCGGCGAGGGGCCGCGCGGGCGGGGCCTTATTGGCGGCGGGCTTGGTGCCGGGCTTGGTACTGGCCTTGGTGGCGCCCTTGGTGGCGGCCTTGGTGCCGGTGACCTTCTTGGCCGCTGTTTTCGAAGGGGCCGTTTTCGCAGGGGCCGTCTTCGAAAGGGCTGTCTTCTTGACTCCTGCTTTCCCGGGCGCGCTCTTCTTGGCCGCCGCTTTCACGGGGGCGGCCTTCTTGGCGACGGTTTTCGCAGGCGCGCCCTTCTTGGACACCGCCCTCTTGGCGGTGCCCTTGCCGGAGGCGCCCTTGCCAGAGGCGCCCTTGTCAGAGACGGCCCCCTTGGACGCTGTCTTAGTGGGCGTCACCTTCTTGGCGGCCGACGCCACCGGTGTCGACTTTGTCGCTTTTGTCGGCTCTTTGGTTCCGTCGGGGGCCTGTTCGCCCACAGCGGAATCGCGACGTACAACCATCCGCCCAGCCCCCTTGGCCTGTGCTCTCACCGGCGATTTGGACACCCGGCCAGCCTAGAGCCCGGCACCGACATCCGCCCCGGACCCTGAAGATCGGCCCCCAATTGGCCCCCTGCCGCACTCACTGGCACGCCAGTGCGGCAGACTTGTGACTGATCACACTGTTTGGACCGTCCGGCAAGATGGGGAACACGGTCCCCTGGTACCAAGGGGGAACGACATCCCCTGAGCAGGTCGACAAGGAGAGAACTCGTGGACGACGTTCTGCGGCGCGCCCCGCTCTTCGCGGCGCTCGATGATGAGCAGGCCGCGGAGCTCCGCGCCTCCATGAGTGAGGTGACGCTCGCGCGTGGCGATGCTCTCTTCCATGAAGGGGACCCCGGAGACCGCCTGTACGTGGTCACCGAGGGCAAGGTGAAGCTTCACCGCACCTCCCCCGACGGACGCGAGAACATGCTGGCCGTTCTCGGCCCCGGCGAGCTGATCGGCGAGCTGTCGCTGTTCGACCCGGGTCCGCGCACGGCGACCGCCAGCGCCCTCACCGAGGTCAAGCTGCTCGGCCTCGGCCACGGCGACCTCCAGCCGTGGCTGAACGCGCGGCCCGAGGTGGCCGCCGCCCTGCTGCGCGCCGTCGCCCGGCGGCTGCGCAAGACCAACGACCAGATGTCCGACCTGGTCTTCTCCGACGTGCCCGGCCGTGTCGCGCGCGCCCTTCTGGACCTGTCGCGCCGCTTCGGCGTGCAGTCGGAAGAGGGCATCCACGTCGTGCACGACCTCACGCAGGAGGAGTTGGCCCAGCTCGTCGGCGCCTCCCGGGAGACCGTCAACAAGGCGCTCGCCGACTTCGCGGGCCGCGGCTGGCTCCGCCTGGAGGCCCGCGCGGTGATCCTGCTCGACGTCGAGCGGCTCGCCAAGCGCTCGCGCTGACCCGTTCGGCCGTACGACGACGGGGTCCTGTCTCTTCCGAGGCGGGGCCCCGTCGCCGTTCCCATCGTCCGCCCCCGGGGTGGGCAGCCGGATGAGCCCGCCCGGGGTAGGCGGCTAGATGAGGCCGCCGGGGGTGGGCGGCTAGATGAGCCCGTGTTCGCGCAGGTACTCCATCTGGGCCCGGACGGAGAGTTCGGCGGCGGGCCACAGGGAGCGGTCGACGTCCGCGTAGACGTGGGCGACGACCGCCTCCGGGGAGCGGTGACCGTCCTCGACGGCCGTCTCGACCTGGGCGAGCCGGTGGGCGCGGTGGGCGAGGTAGAACTCGACGGCGCCCTGGGCGTCCTCCAGTACCGGGCCGTGTCCGGGCAGCACCGTGTGGACGCCGTCGTCGACCGTGAGGGACCGCAGCCGGCGCAGCGAGTCGAGATAGTCGCCCAGGCGGCCGTCGGGGTGGGCCACCACGGTCGTACCGCGCCCGAGGACGGTGTCCCCGGTCAGTACGGCCTGATCGGCCGGGAGATGGAAGCACAGCGAGTCGGCGGTGTGGCCCGGGGCGGCGACGACACCGAGTTCGAGTCCGCCGACGGTGATCACCTCGCCCGGGGCGAGCCCCTCGTCGCCCAGCCGCAGCGCCGGGTCCAGGGCCCGCACCTTCGTACCGCTCAGCTCGGCGAACCGGGCCGCGCCCTCGGCGTGGTCGGGGTGTCCGTGCGTCAGGAGGGTCAGCGCGACGCGCTTGCCGGCCTTCTCGGCCGTGTCGAGCACGTTCCGCAGGTGGACGTCGTCCAGGGGCCCGGGGTCGATGACCACCGCGAGTTCGGAGTCCGGCTCGGACACGATCCAGGTGTTCGTGCCGTCCAGGGTCATCGCGGAGGGGTTGGGGGCGAGGACGTTCACCGCGCGCGCGGTGGCGGGGCCCGAGAGGACGGCGCCTCGGGGCTGTCCGGGGAGGGCGGCTGCGTCGGTCATGCGGAGGCTCCGCCCGTCGGGATGTGCTTCGTGAACTCGTCGTGTCCGGGCCAGGAGAGGACGACCTCGCCGTCCTCCAGGCGCGCCGACGCCAAAACGGGGGTCATGTCACGGGCAGCGGCGGCGGCGAGGGCGGCGGCGGCGCTCCGGTGCTCGGCGACACTCCGGAGCGTCGCGATGGTGGGCGGCATCATCAGCAGCTCGCCCTTGTCGTAGCCGGCGATCGCGTCGGCGGGGCGGATCCACACGGTCCGGTCGGCCTCCGTGGAGGCGTTGCGCGTGCGCTGGCCCTCCGGGAGGACGGCCACGAAGAACCACGTGTCGTAGCGGCGGGACTCGAACTCGGGGGTGATCCAGCGGGCCCACGCCCCGAGCAGGTCCGAGCGGAGCACCAGGCCCCGGCGGGCGAGGAACTCGGCGAAGGACAGGTCCCTGGCGACCAGGGCGGCCCGGTCGGCCTCCCAGTCGTCGCCGGTCGTGTCCCCGGCCACGGTGTCCGGGGTGGGGCCAGCGAGCAGGACGCCCGCCTCCTCGTACGTCTCCCGTACGGCCGCGCAGACGACGGCCTGCGCCGAGGTCTCGTCCACGCCCAGGCGCTCGGCCCACCACGCGCGCGTGGGGCCTGCCCAGGCGATCTGGCGCTCGTCGTCGCGGGGGTCCACCCCGCCGCCGGGATACGCGTACGCGCCTCCGGCGAAGGCCATGGAGGCGCGTCTGCGGAGCATGTGCACCATGGGGCCGGTCCTGGTGTCCTTGACGAGGATCACGGTGGCCGCGCGCCGGGGGGTGACCGGTGTCAGCGTGCCCTCCGTGAGAGCCCGGATCCGCTCCGGCCAGTCCGCCGGAAACCACTGCCCATTCCCCATGGCCGGAGGCTATCCCGAGCCGGGCGGATGTTCGAGACCCCACCGCCCCACAGGCCCTTTTCGCCCCCTCCGCCCCGGCCCGACCCGAACCCGGGGCTCCGGCCCGGACCCCGCTCCTCAAACGCCGGAGGGGCTGAAAACCAGCCCCGCACGGCCCGCACCCGGCGGCCGGCGGGAGGGGCCGTGCCGGACAGGTACCGCCCACCGCACCCACCCGGAGGGCTACGCGCGGGTGAGTTCCACCTGGATCTCGACCTCCACCGGCGCGTCCAGCGGCAGCACGGCCACGCCGACCGCGCTCCGCGCGTGCACGCCCTTCTCGCCGAGCACCGCGCCCAGCAGCTCGCTCGCCCCGTTCAGCACGCCCGGCTGCCCGGTGAAGTCCGCGGCGGAGGCGACGAAGCCCACCACCTTCACGACCCGCGCGATGCGGTCCAGGTCGCCCACGACCGACTTCACGGCGGCCAGCGCGTTCAGCGCGCACGTCCGGGCCAGTTCCTTGGCCTCCTCGGCGGTGACCTCGGCACCCACCTTCCCGGTGACCGGAAGCTTCCCGTCCACCATCGGAAGCTGGCCGGCGGTGTACACGTACACGCCCGACTGCACGGCGGGCTGGTAGGCCGCGAGCGGCGGGACGACGCCCGGCAGCGTCAGCCCCAGCTCGGCGAGCTTCGCCTCGACCGCCCCGCTCATGCGGACTTCTCGCGCTTCAGGTAGGCCACGAGCTGCTCGGGGTTGTTCGGCCCGGGCACGACCTGGACGAGCTCCCAGCCGTCCTCGCCCCAGGTGTCCAGAATCTGCTTCGTGGCATGGACGAGCAGCGGCACGGTTGCGTATTCCCACTTGGTCATGTGGCCGACTGTATCCGCTGCCGCGGATCGCTTCCCGCCCCCGGTGACCCACCCCGCGCGGCCACCTCGTCCCCGCCCCGCGCGGCCACCTCGTCCCCGTGCCGCGCGCAGCTTGTCCACAGCCTCCTGCGTACTCCGGGCGCGGACTGGTTAGGCTCGAATACGTGAGCAGGCTCCAGGTCGTCAGCGGCAAGGGCGGTACCGGCAAGACCACGGTGGCCGCGGCCCTCGCGCTCGCCCTCGCTACGGAGGGCAAGCGCACCCTCGTCGTCGAGGTCGAGGGCAGACAGGGCATCGCACAGCTCTTCGAGACGGAGGCGCTGCCCTACGAGGAGCGGAAGATCGCCGTCGCTCCGGGCGGCGGGGAGGTGTACGCCCTCGCCATCGACGCGGAACTGGCGCTGCTGGACTACCTCCAGATGTTCTACAAACTCGGCGGCGCCGGCCGGGCCCTGAAGAAGCTCGGTGCGATCGACTTCGCCACCACCATCGCGCCCGGCGTCCGTGACGTCCTCCTCACCGGCAAGGCCTGCGAGGCGGTGCGGCGCAAGGAGAAGAACGGCCGCTTCACGTACGACTACGTGGTGATGGACGCGCCCCCCACGGGCCGCATCACCCGCTTCCTGAACGTGAACGACGAGGTCGCCGGCCTAGCGAAGATCGGTCCGATACACAATCAGGCGCAGGCCGTCATGCGGGTCCTCAAGTCGCCGGAGACGGCGGTCCACCTGGTGACGCTGCTGGAGGAGATGCCCGTCCAGGAGACCGCGGACGGGATCGCGGAGCTGCGTGCCGCGAAGCTCCCCGTGGGCCGGATCGTCATGAACATGGTGCGCCCGGCGCTGCTCGACGACACCGATCTGGCCCTCGTGGAGACCGCGCCGCGCACGGCGATCGCCAAGTCGCTGTCCTCGGCCGGACTCGGCGGGGCGCGCCGCGGCGGACTGGCCGAGCGGCTCGTGGACCCGCTGCTCCAGCAGGCCGGGGAGTACGCCGAGCGGCACGCCCTGGAGGCCGAGCAGCGCGGCGTCCTCGCCGAGCAGGGCCTGCCGCTGCACGAACTGCCGCTGCTCGCCGAGGGCATGGACCTGGCAGGCCTGTACCAACTGGCCAAACTGCTGCGGAAGCAAGGGATGTCATGAGTCTGGACCCCGCTCGTGTCCTCGATCTCGACCCGCTGCTCGACGATCCGAAGACGCGCATCGTGGTGTGCTGCGGCTCGGGCGGCGTCGGCAAGACGACCACGGCGGCGGCTCTCGGGCTGCGTGCCGCCGAGCGCGGCCGCAAGGTGGTCGTGCTCACCATCGACCCCGCGCGCAGGCTGGCGCAGTCCATGGGCATCGACTCGCTCGACAACACACCCCGGCGGGTGAAGGGCGTCGAGGGCACCGGCGAGCTGCACGCGATGATGCTCGACATGAAGCGCACGTTCGACGAGATCGTCGAGGCGCACGCGGACGGCGAGCGGGCCGCCGCCATCCTCAACAACCCCTTCTACCAGTCGCTTTCGGCGGGCTTCGCGGGCACGCAGGAGTACATGGCGATGGAGAAGCTGGGCCAGTTGCGGGCGCGCGACGAGTGGGACCTGATCGTGGTCGACACGCCGCCGTCCCGCTCGGCACTGGACTTCCTGGACGCCCCGAAGCGGCTCGGTTCCTTCCTGGACGGGCGGCTGATCCGGCTGCTGACGGCGCCGGCCAAGCTGGGCGGCCGGGCGGGGATGAAGTTCCTGAACGTCGGGATGTCGATGATGACCGGCACCCTGGGCAAGGTCCTGGGGGGTCAACTCCTCAAGGACGTGCAGACGTTCGTATCCGCCATGGACACCACGTTCGGCGGTTTCCGCACCCGCGCGGACGCCACGTACAAGCTGCTCCAGGCGCCCGGCACGGCCTTCCTCGTGGTGGCGGCCCCGGAGCGGGACGCGCTGCGCGAGGCGGCCTACTTCGTCGAGCGGCTGGCCGCCGAGGACATGCCGTTCGCCGGTCTGGTGCTCAACCGGGTGCACGGCAGCGGCGCGGCCCAACTGTCCGCCGAGCGCGCCCTCTCCGCCGCCGAGGATCTCGACGCGGCCCCCCAGGAGGACGAGGAGCCGGTCACCCAGGAAGAGGGCGAGGGGCCGGCCGCCCAGGAGGACGGCGAATCCGTCCCCCAGGAGGACGGGGTATCCGCTCCTCGGGAGGACGGGGAATCCGCCGCCGTAGAAAATCTTGAAACCGTCGGCATTGTCGATCAGGGGGACGGGAAAGCTGGAGTTCGTAACTCTCCCGACACGTACGGCAGTTCAGACTCCACGGCTTCCGAGACATCAGCTCCTGACGAAGGCTCCCCCGACGCCCCGCCCAGGACGGCCGTCTCGGACAGCACCCCCGGCACGGAAGGGACCGCCGCCACGGACCCCGAGCGCTCCGTCGACCAGCTCACCGCAGGTCTGTTGAGGCTGCACGCGGAGCGCATGCAGTTGCTCTCCCGCGAGCAGCGCACGCGCGACCGCTTCGCCGCGCGCCATCCCGAGGTGGCGGTCGCGGAGGTGGCGGCGCTCCCCGGCGATGTACACGATCTGGCGGGACTACGGGACATCGGGAACCGGCTCGCGGCCCATCAGCCGGAGCTTCCCGAGAGCTGAGCGCGGCGGCGACTCCGCGAGCCGGGCGGCTTCGCGAGCCGGGCGGCTTCGCGAGGCGAGCGGCTTCGCGAGGCGAGCGGACGGCGGTGCCGGGCCGGCCGCCACCCGGGCGGACCGGAACACGCACCCCGTAGTGCTCGGCGAGTCGCAGTACAACGGGTCTCAGCACGGCGTGTCGGAACACGACGCGGCACAGCGCGGCACGGCGCAGCGCCCGACCGGCGCATCGGAACGTCCGGCACATCGGAGGCGCCGGAACGCTGAAGGCCTCGGAACGCCGCAGCCGTCGGAACGCCGGAGACCTCGGGATCGGGTCCGTTCGCCGCGCGGGGCGAACGTGCCCATCCCTCGAACGTGCCCATCCCTCGAACGTGACCACCCCCGAACGCGCGGACCCTCAGCCCACGGCCGCGTAGCGCTCGTACACCTCTTCCTCGTCCAGCGGCAGCAGGCCCGCTCCGCGCTCGTACTCGATACGCGCGGTCTCCAGCAGGCGACGCCACGACGTGACGGTCGGCCGGCGGCGCAGCAAGGCGCGGCGCTCCCGCTCGGTCATGCCACCCCACACGCCGAATTCGACGCGGTTGTCGAGCGCGTCGGCGAGGCACTCCGTGCGGACCGGACATCCGGTGCACACTGCCTTGGCCCTGTTCTGCGCTGCTCCTTGAACGAACAGTTCATCTGGATCGGTAGTGCGGCAGGCCGCCTGCGCACTCCAGTCGGTTACCCAGCCCATACCGGCGCCGTCCTCTCCCGAATCGAGGCTCCCCCACGGCGGCAGCGGCATATTCACCGCCGCCAGTTGAGGACGTTACGGAAGGCGGGCACAGCGCAACACCCCCTTCGGGCCCAATCTTGAATGGCCCGAACGGACTATGCGTAAGCGGCAGATCACCCGGGGGAGTGAGCCGAGGACATGCGTGAGTATCCCGGCAAACCGGGACAGTTCAGTTGAGCCACAACGGACGCCGGGTGACACACAAGGCCGATTCGGACACGCCCTCCACAGAAATCGTGGAACATCCGGAACGATTCGGGGTCGCCGGACGTATTGATACGTAGCCGCACTGCTGTGACAGTTGAGAGCAGCTTAGGCCAAGGCATATACGCGTGTCCGGCGAATGAGAACGTAGGCTGCCCTCATGCCAAAGAAGCGCTCGGGCGGTGGTCTGTCCCCTACGCAGCAGGCCGCCAAGTTCCTCGGTGTCAGCGTGCTCGCGGGCGCCGTCATGGCCGGAATCGCGTTGCCCGCCGCGGGCGCGCTCGGTCTCGCGGCCAAGGGCTCGGTCCAGGGATTCGACGACATCCCGGACAACCTGAAAAGCCCCGCGCTGAGCCAGCGGACCACGATCCTGGACAGCAAGGGCGGCCAGATCGCCACGGTCTACTCCCGTGACCGCACGGTGGTCGACCTCAAGGACATCTCGCCCTACATGCAGAAGGCGATCGTCGCGATCGAGGACTCGCGCTTCTACCAGCACGGCGCGGTGGACCTGAAGGGCATCCTGCGCGCGGTCAATCAGAACGCGCAGAACGGCGGGGTGGCCCAGGGTGCCTCCACCCTGACCCAGCAGCTCGTGAAGAACTACTTCGTGGAGGAGGCCGGCGACGACCCGACGAAGGTCGCGCAGGCCACCCAGCAGACCATCGGCCGCAAGATCCGCGAGCTGAAGTACGCGATCCAGCTCGAAGAGAAGCTGGGCAAGAAGAAGATCCTCGAGAACTATCTGAACATCACGTTCTTCGGGGAGCAGGCCTACGGCATCGAGGCCGCCGCCCAGCGCTACTTCTCCAAGCACGCCAAGGACCTGAACCTCCAGGAGTCGGCGCTCCTCGCGGGCATCGTCCAGTCGCCCAGCCGGTACGACCCGGTGAACGACGAGGAGGAGGCCACCAAGCGCCGCAACACCGTGCTCCAGCGCATGGCCGAGGTGCACGACATCTCCCAGCAGGAGGCGGACACCGCGAAGGCCGCCAAGCTCGGCCTGCACGTCAGCCAGCCGAAGAACGGCTGCATCACCGCGGTCGCGGGCGCCAGCTTCTTCTGCAAGTACGTGGAGAACGTCTTCAAGAGCGACCCGGTCTTCGGCAAGACCCGCGAGGCCCGCTCCAAGGTGTGGAACCAGGGCGGTCTGACCATCCGTACGACGCTCGACCCGCAGTCCCAGGAATCCATCCAGGCGTCGATAAAGGACCACGTCAACAAGTCCGACAAGGTCGCGGCGGCGGGCACGCTGGTCGAGCCCGGCACCGGCAAGATCCTCGGCATGGGCCAGTCGAAGCCGTACGGCTACGGGAAGAACGAGACCGAGTACAACTACTCGGTGAACTACGGCATGGGCGGCTCGAACTACGGCTTCCCGACCGGTTCGACGTTCAAGCCGTTCGTGGCCGCGGCGGCGCTGGAGCAGGGCAAGCCGGCGACGCAGGAGTACTCGTCGCCGAACAAGATGCCCTACCCCAGCCCCGTACAGACCTGCGGCAGCAAGCCGTGGACGAACCAGTCGAACGAGGTCGTCCCGAACGAGAGCGCCTCCGAGATCGGCCCCTACCGGCTGAAGGAGGCGATGGCGAAGTCGGTCAACACGTACTTCGTGCAGATGATCTCCGACATCGGCCTCTGCCCGGTGATCAACCAGATCGACAAGCTCGGCGTCGTCCAGGGCAACGGCGACAAGCTCCCCCAGGTGCCGTCCATCGCGCTGGGCGCCAAGGGCATCTCCCCGCTGACGATGGCCACGGCGTACGCCGCCTTCGCCTCCCGCGGCATGTACTGCACGCCGATCGCCATCGAGTCGATCAGCCAGCAGGTCGGCGACCGCGAGAAGTCCCTCGAAGTGCCCAAGTCGACCTGTTCGCGGGCCATGTCCGAGAAGACCGCGGACACCATCAGCACCCTGCTGAGCGGCGTGATCGACTCCGGTACGGGCCGCCAGGCCGGCCTCACCGACCGCGCCAA
Source organism: Streptomyces sp. NPDC007084 (assembly GCF_040703595.1). Lineage (NCBI taxonomy): Bacteria > Bacillati > Actinomycetota > Actinomycetes > Kitasatosporales > Streptomycetaceae > Streptomyces > Streptomyces sp. NPDC007084. The sequence continues at coordinate 106,179 of NZ_JBEYFY010000009.1, read as the reverse complement.
CGCCGGTAAGACCGGTACCACCGACGAGCGCAAGAACGCCTGGTTCGTGGGCTACACGCCGAACCTGTCGGGCGCCGTCTGGGTCGGCAGCGCCTCGCAGCGGGTCCACATGGTGGGTATCTCGATCGGCGGCGTCTACCACGACAAGGTGTACGGCGGTGAGGTCCCCGGACCGATCTGGCGGGACCTGATGACGGGCGCGCTGGTCGGCAAGGACGCCCCGTCTTTCAACAAGGTCGACATCCCTGACCTCGACAAGGACAAGAACCGCGACCGGGACAAGGGCCACGACGACGGCAACACCGACGGCAACAACGGCGACCCGAACGGCAACCCGGGCGGGACCGCCAACGGCGCGACCACCTTCGGCAACACCATCAGCGGCCAGGGCAACGGCGGCGGCACGTTCCCGTCCCCCACGTTCTCCCTCCCCGAGGGCTTCCTCCAGGGGAACGGCAACGGGGGGAACGGACGGGCCGGTGGCGGCAACGGGGATGGCGGTCAGCGCTGAGCCGTAGCTCTGACGCTCCGGCGTCGGGGTGACGCCGAGGTCGGTCACGGAAAAGGGCATCTTCGCGAAAGGGCACCTTCGCGGAAAGGGCACCTTCGGGGCGGGAGGGGAAGCGGAACGTACGCTTCCTTCCTCGCTCCCGGAGGTGCCCTTTCCGTTGCCCGCTGCCGCTGCTGGCTGCGGCTCCCGCTCCCGTTGCCGGCTGGCTGGCTGCCCGGCTGCCCGGCTGCCGTAGCGTCGAGGGCCGGTGGCGGGCCGGCGATCGCGGGACGACCCGTGCCGAGATCAGCCGGCGAGAAGCTGCTTCACCATGGCGGCGACGCGCCCGCCCTCGGCCTGGCCGGCCACCTTCGGGTTCACGATCTTCATGACCTGGCCCATGGCACGCGGCCCCTCGGCGCCGGCCGCCTTCGCCTCCTCGACGGCCTGCGCGACGATCTGCCGGAGCTCGTCGTCGGAAAGCTGCTGGGGCAGGTACGCGGCGAGGACCTCGCCCTCCGCCTTCTCCCGCTCGGCCGACTCGGTACGCCCGCCCTGCGCGAAGGCCTCGGCGGCCTCACGCCGCTTCTTCGCCTCGCGCGTGATCACCTTCTGCACCTCGTCGTCGGACAGCTCGCGCTTGGTCTTACCCGCGACCTCTTCCTTGGTGATCGCGGAGAGGGTGAGCCGGAGCGTCGAGGAGCGCAGCTCGTCGCGCCCCTTGATCGCGGCGTTGAGGTCTTCCTGCAACTTCGACTTGAGCGTGGTCATGCCGTCAAGTGTCGCAGGTGCTGCGAGGTCGCCGCCCGTTGATTTCCAGCGCGCCCGACGGGCACTCGGCGCCGGCCGGGGGGTGGCCAGGCGGCGTCGGTCGGGGGTGGCCGAGCGGCGCCGGGCCGGGATGGCCAGGCGGCGCCGGGCCGGGATGGCCAGGCGGCGCCGGGCCGGGACTACGCCCGGACGGCGGCCGGGGGCTGCCGGTACGGGGTTGTCCACAGGGGGTCACGCGGACTTGGCGGGGTCTGACACGATGGGCGTATGCGCGCGCTATACGGAGTACCCCTGGGAATCACGGCGGTGGGCGCCGCCGGTCTGCTGTACTCGGCGGGGATCGAGGCCCGTTCCTTCCGCCTGCGACGGGTGACGGTGCCGGTCCTGCCGCCGGGCATGCGCCCCCTGCGCGTCCTCCAGGTCTCCGACATCCACATGGTGAGCGGTCAGCGCAAGAAGCAGCGCTGGCTGCGCTCCCTGGCGGGCCTGCGCCCCGACTTCGTGATCAACACCGGGGACAACCTGTCGGACCCGGAAGGCGTGCCCGAGGTACTCGACGCGCTGGGCCCCCTCATGGAGTTCCCGGGGGCGTACGTCTTCGGGTCGAACGACTACTACGGCCCCAAACTCCGCAACCCCGCGCGGTACTTGTTCGAGAAGGCCCAGGGCCGGCACGGGCTGAACGGCAACAAGCCGGTGGTGGGCGCCGTCCACAACCCGTGGGAGGACCTGCGGGACGGCTTCGACACCGCGGGCTGGCTGAACCTGACGAACACCCGGGGGACGCTGAAGATAGAGGGCGCGGAGATCGAGCTGACCGGTCTCGACGACCCGCACATCAAGCGCGACCGGTACGCGCGCGTGGCCGGCGGCCCGTCCGAGTCCGCCGACTTCTCGATGGGCGTCGTGCACGCGCCGTACCTGCGTACGCTGGACGCGTTCACCGCCGACGGCTACCCCCTGGTCCTGGCGGGCCACACGCACGGCGGGCAGCTCTGCCTCCCCTTCTACGGGGCGTTCGTGACCAACTGCGACCTGGACACGGACCGCGTGAAGGGCCTCTCCACCCACACGGCGGAGGGCCACACCTCCTACCTGCACGTCTCAGCGGGCTGCGGCACCAACCGCTACACCCCGGTCCGCTTCGCGTGCCCGCCGGAGGCGTCGTTGCTTACGTTGGTGGGGCGGGAGTAGGGGGGTAGGGGGAGTCGGAGAAGCGGGGGGTCGCCGAGGGGCGAGTGGGGGGCGCCGGCCAGGGACACGGGCCGGGGCGGGGCGGACGTGGGGCCCCCTGGGCGCCGGCCCGACCCGACTGGGCTCGACTGCACCGGCTCGGCTTGGCTCGACTGGGTCCGGATCGGCTTGGCTCGGCTGGGCCCGGCCCAGCCCTAACCGGCCCGGCTTGGCTTGGCCCGCTTGCTCAGCTTGAAGCGGGGCCTCCGCCGATGGCCGCCCGGTAGGCCGAGGGACCGCCCGCAGAGACAGGGAGACAGGGAGACAGACAGGGGCGGCCAAGGAAACAGAGGTACCGTCTCCCCCCCCTCTCTCGACATCTCCCTCCCGACCTCCTCCCCTCCCGTCCCGGCCACCCACACGCCGCATCCCATATCGCCCGATTCGCCCGACCCGCTTAGCGTGGGGCCATGATCACCCCCATGCCCCGGGACATACCCGATCTCCCCGCGATACCGGGTATCTCGCCGCCGATCGTCTCCTTCGTCCCGGCGACGGCGGTGGTCACGCCCACCCGTCGCCCGTTCACGGCGGTCTTCCGCGTCCTGGTGGCCCTCGCGGCGGCCGCGGGCGTGGCCATCGACCTGAAGCTGGGCAGCCCGCTACGGGTGCTGAGCTACTTCACGATCCAGACGAACCTGCTGGTCGCGGTGGTCTTCGCGGCGTCGGCCCGCCGGGCATGGTCGGCCCGCCGCCCGTTGCCCGGGGTACTGACGGGCGGCACGCTGATCTACATCTCGATCACGGGCCTGGTGTACCACCTGCTCCTGGCGAACGAGTCCAGCCCGTTCTCCATGACCGGAGGCGTGGACACGCAGTCCGGCTGGCACGCGGTGGCGAACCATCTCCTCCACACGGTGACGCCGATCGCGGTGGTGATCGACTGGCTGCTGCTGACCCGGCCGGCCCCGCTGGCGTTCCGCAACGCGGTGACCTGGCTGCTCTACCCGCTCGCCTACCTGGTGTTCTGCCTGGCCCGCGGGGCGGCGATGTCGCCGGGGAGCCCGGCGCGCTATCTGTACCCCTTCGTGGACGTGGACCGCCACGGATACGCGGGCGTCCTCGGCAACACCGCCATCCTCGGCGTCGCCTTCTACGCCCTGGCCCTGCTCATCGTCACCGCCGACCACGTCCGCCCGGACCCGGTCCGACGCCGGGTACGAGGCCTCGAAAACCGGATTTCGTCTCCGGGCACCAGTGGGCTAAAGTAAACGACGTCGCCGCGAGAGCAGCGACGATCGGGGTGTAGCGCAGCTTGGCAGCGCGCTTCGTTCGGGACGAAGAGGTCGTGGGTTCAAATCCCGCCACCCCGACAGTGAAGTACCAGGTCAGGGGCCTAACCCGCATCGCGGGTCAGGCCCCTGTCGGCTTTGCGCCGGCAGCCAAGTGGGCTTCAGCCGACCGCTGTCAGCCAGGACCTGCCCCGTACAGCGTCAGCATCAGTGCCGCAACGGCAACACCGACCAAGAGCGCAGCGCCCAGTCGTTCGTCGCGCCGAGATTCGCGCACGACGAAGCAACCGACCATGGCGATCAGGGCGAGAGTCAATGTGTCAGGCATTCACGCCTCCCGCGCCTCCGCTGTGCGGTCATCGGCTCGACCAACAGCAGGCGACTGGGCCGCTCGGAAACGGGACGTCTCATCACCGTCCCGACTGTGACGCGCGCGGCGACCGAGCCGCTTGAGTTTGCGGCGTACTCGCTCACCCAGAGCCTCGGCGTCACCCTGCACGTACGCCTGCGAGGTGAGGGCCAACACCGTGACGGCCGCCTCGGTCCAACTCGACGTCCCCGAACGGGACCAGGCGAACGCGACGGCTCTCTCGATCGGGAACATCTGCTCCAGCACGCCGAGCACACGCGGATCATCAGGCAGCATCCCCGTAAGGATGTCGGCCGGGTCGGGCCCTCCTGCTACGAGGTCGGCGAGAGTCACCCCATTCTCCAGAACGGGGACATCAAGGCTGAGCACCCGCTCTCCGGCGCAGCGCCGACGCCACAGTGGCGTGAGCTGTCGGTGGATCTCCCTCACCTCACGCATCAGCCGGGAGAGAGCCCCCCGGCGGATGGTGCCGTGCGTGTACAGGGTGCCCGCCCAGTCGCCAAGGAGAGCCGTGGTCACCGGTTCCTGCCAGCGGGCTCCCCGCCACAGGCCGAGGTCGAGGGCCATGAACTTCTCGATGAGCTCGGTGTTGCCGAGCGCCGCCTCGTTCCGTGCTTCCACGGCGCGTGCCGCGAGCCTGGCCTCACGGGCCTCTGCACGAGCCTCCGGGGAGCTGTGCTTCGCGGCGACGGCCGCTCCACTCCATGGGCGGTCGATCTCCCCCTCTGTCCAGGTCTGCACGATTTGCCAAGGTTCGAGTCGAGGGCTGTCCAGGAACAAGCGTCCTGCCAGCAGTCGTCCACCGTCCCTTTCGTTGCCGAAATAGAAGTAGGAACTGTCGCGGACTCCCCCATCGCCCCCGTACGCGATGAGGTCGCCCTCACCCAATACAGGGAGGCCGTGAGTGGACAGTGGATCAATGGGTACGGGCTTCGGCGCAGGCAGTACGCGCCACCGCCTGACCAGGCCGTAACGCGCGTAATAGGCGTCGAGGTCCTCGGCTTCTCCCGTCCCCGACACGTCGGTCTTACGGGGCGGGACGGTCACAGGCGGTGCCGCCGCTTCCAGTGCCTGCGGTTCTTCGAGAGCTTCGGGCGTCATGGGTGGTGCCTCCGGCAGATGATGAGCGAGCCTGTCCCCTCTCGGGCGCCCGAACGCCCCGAACCGGCAATCCCCACCCGGAAACTTGAGTGACCTGCATCACAGCGCCGGAGGTCGTGCGACTGACTCCCCACTCCCTGCCCCCTCCCCCTGCGAGCCTTGAAGGCAGGACGTACCACCTGGGAGCCATCCCGCCACCCCGACAGTGAAACGCCAGCTCAGGGGCCTGATGCGCATCTCGGGTCGGGTCCTTGCGCTTTTGTCAGGGGCGTTTGGGAGAAGTCGGGGGGAGGTCTTGGGGGTTCACCTCGGGTTGAGGTCGGTGGGGTGTACGACGGCGGGTGTGCGTGGGAATGCCGGACCGGCTGGTCCCGTAGGGTCGCGTCCGGTCCCTGAGGAAATCCTGTGTGGCCGTGAACTCTTCATGGGGCAGCGGGGAACAACGGGTGACACGTTCAACCCCATCCGATGACGGAGGACCCGTGACCGGACCACCGGCGCCCGACCCCGGTGACGAGCGCGACGGCCATGTCATCGCGCAGTCCATGGAACATCCGGAACTGTTCGCCCGGCTCTACGACCGGTACGCACCCGACATCCACCGGTACGCCGCCCGGCGCCTCGGCGACCACGCGGCGGACGACGTCACGGCCGACACGTTCCTGACCGCGTTCCGGGTGCGTGCCCGTTACGACGCCTCGCGGGCCAGTGCCCGGCCCTGGCTGTACGGGATCGCCGCGCACCTCATCGGCAAGCAGCGCCGTAAGGAAGTGCGCGGACTGCGGGCGCTGGCCAGGACCGGCCACGACCCCGTCGCGGCCGGCTGGGTCGAGGACACCGCGGACCTGGTCGCCGACCGCGCCCCGCTCGCGGACGCGCTCGCCGCGCTGTCCGCCGCCGACCGGCATGTGCTGCTGCTCGTGGCCTGGGCCGACCTGACGTACCAGGAGGTCGCCGAGGCGCTCGGCATACCCGTCGGGACCGTGCGGTCCCGGCTCAACCGGGCCCGCCGCAAGGTACGGGCCGCGCTGGGTGCCGACCCGGCGTTTCTGGGCGAAGTGGCGGAGGTGGTCCGGCCGTGAACGTGGACGAGATGAAGGATGTACGCGAGTTCCGGGCCGGGGCGCCGAAGCCCGACCGGGCGCGGCTCGCCGAGGGGCGGGAGCGGCTGAGCAGCGCCGCGGATCGTGGCCCCCGGCGCGGGCTGTGGGCCGACTGGCGGCTCGCGGCGGTCGGGGCCGCCGCCGCGCTCACCGCGGTGGCCGTGCTGGTGTCCGGTCTCGGCCGGGACGGCCACAGTGGTGCGGATCGCACGGGGCCGGCCACCAGCCGGACGGTGCCGGGGTCGGTGCAGGAGCTGCTGGAGCGGGCCGCGTCCACGGTGGAGCGGGCCGATCCGCCGCCCACGCCGCACGCGGGCCAGTGGGTCTACGTGAAGAAGTTCTCGTCCAGTCCCGGAATCTGGCCCGACAGCGCCACCGCCCGGCCCGAGCCGGAGCCGGAACCGAAGCCCAAGGAGCACTGGACGCGGTACGCGGACCCGCGCTTCGAGAACGGCAAGGAGGGCGACGACCGCTCCATGCGCGAACGGCTGCGCTTCCTCGACGAGTTGCCGGACGATCCGGCCACCGTGCTCAAGAAGGTCCGCGCCTACTACCCGGCCGGGAGGAACAGCCAAGATTCCGAGGCGGAGCAGGACATGGGAGCGCTGAGTGTGCTCTTCGCGTCCCAGCCCATCCCGCCGCCGGCGCTCGCCAAGCTGTACCGCGCGCTGGCCGCGGTCCCCGGCGTCGAGGTCACCGACCATCTCGTACGGGACCTCGCGGGCCGGGACGTCCTCGCGGTCGGGCACGACGAGAAGGGGCTGAAGATCCGCCGCGAGATCCTGATCGACCCGCGCACCTACCAGTACCTCGGCGACAGACAACTGGTCGTCCAGGACTACAAGGACACGTTCCCGGGCGCCGACGACACCCCTGACCGGCCCTGGAAGGTGGGCGACGTGATGTTCCAGAGCGCGCTCCTGGCCACGGGAATCGTCGACCGCAAGGGCGACCGCCCCTGAGATCCGCCGGGGCCGCCACAGCCCACGCCCAGGCCCAGGCCCAGGACCGCGCCCCCCACAGTTCTTTGGCGTTGTCGGGTGTGGGGGCGTGGGGGCGTGGGGGTTTTATGCCTGCGGGCCCTCGGTCGCTGCCTTCGGGTCCATCCACATGATCTGCCAGCCATGGCCGTCGAGGTCGAAGAAGCTGCGGGAGTACATGAAGCCGTAGTCCTCGGCGTCGTCCGCCTTCGTGGCGCCCGCTTCCAGGGCCGCCGCGTTGACCTTGTCGACCTCCTCGCGGGAGGACACGCTGAAGCAGTACAGGGACAGCGCGTGCGTCGCGGGGTCGGCCAGCGGGAGTTTCGAGAACTGGGCGAACTTCTCGCGGCTGAGCAGCATCACGAAGGCCTGCTCACCCACCAGCATGCACGCGGACGACTCGTCGGCGAACTTCGGGTTGAAGGTGAACCCGAGACCGGTGAAGAACGCCTTGCTGCGTTCGAGGTCCACCACCGGGAGGTTCACGAACAGCATGCGGCCGGGGTGTGCGGGAGTGGTCATGGCGGGTCTCCGGTCAGTGGGGCGGGCGCTCGGTGGCGTGCTTGCGTCCTGTTAGACCGGGGTCGTCGGGAGAATTCATCGGTCAGGCCTCCAGCCATGCCCTCCGGTGCCGGGCGACCGTGTATATCCGGGTTGCCTCGGCCGGGGTCCAGACGCCTGTCAGGGGGGCCAGGGCGGAGACCTCGCGTTCTCGGTAGACCCTCACCTTGAGCTGCGTCGCCGCCACCTCCAGGTCCGTGACACCCACGAACACCAGCACCGGTTCCACCGGGACGGGGTGTCCGCAGTAGTGGCTCAGGACGCGTTGGACCCGTTCCGCCTCCGACCGGCTCTCGCGCGCGTACGGGCGCAAGTCCGCCTCGTCGATCTTCACCATGTCGTCCCCCACGTGGACCGACTTTCCCGGGTGGTCCTTGGCGTTGACGCTGAACACCCCGCCCGGGCCGATCAGCAAGTGGTCCAGGTCCGCCTCACCCGGCAGCGGTATCGAGTGCAGGACGTGCCAGCCGTGCCTGCGCAGCCGGTCCAGTTCGGCGCCCACCCGGCGTTCGCCGGCCGTGCCCTTGCGCCGCCCGTCCCCCTCCGCCGGGCGGCCGAGCAGGCGGGCCAGCGCGCCTGTCACCAGGCCGGACGCGGACTCGTCCGGATGCGGATGCGGATGCGAATGCCGGTGCCGGTGCGGCTGCGGCTGCGGCTGCCGGTGCGGGTGTCCTGCCCTTCCCCGCACGTTTCCCGCCAGGTCGTCGGATGCCGTCAGGGGTGGGAGGAGGGGGAGGGCTGCCGGTGTCCGCTCCGGTGTCGTCGGCCGGCCGGTCAAGTGGGGTTCCAGCGCCGTCGTCACCGGGGGGCCGTACTCCTTCAGCAGGACCGTGATCGTGCCCGTCGCGCAGTCCGCCCAGCCCGCCGCCGTGCCGTCAGGGAGATTGGCGTAGAGACGGTCGTGCCCGTACCGCTTCCATCGAACGACCGTGAGCTGAAGCATGGTTGCCCCCTCCGCAGTGTTCATGGTTCATGCGTGCCTATGTCGTCATGGCAGCAGCGGCCGGTCCGGACGCACAAGGGCGCGTCGGGGGCGGGTGGGGAGTCGGGCGGGGAGCAAGCCGGAGCAGGGGGCCGCCCTGTGGATACGGGCGTGCCCCCCTCGGGTGAACCGGGCCGAGCCCGCCAAGCGAACCGGGCCGAGCCCCCGCCAAGCGAACCAGGCCGGGGCCCTACCAGCGAACCGGGCCGGGGCCCTGCCGTGCGAACCAGGCCGAGCCCCCCGTCAGGCGAACTGGGCTCAGCCCCCGTCAGGCGAACTGGGCTCAGCCCCCGTCAGGCGAACTGGGCTCAGCCCCTGTCGGGCGAACCGAGCCGACCCTCCGTCAGGCGAACTGTCCCGGGCGGTAGTCGCCCGCCGGCTGTCGGACGATGACGTTGCCCCGGTTGAACGCGTTGATGAGCGAGATGACGCAGACCAGGGTGGCGAGTTGCTCCTCGTCGAAGTGCTTGGCCGCGTTCTCCCAGCACTCGTCCGTCACGCCGCCCGCCGCGTCGGCGATACGGGTGGCCTGTTCCGTCAGTTCCAGCGCGGCGCGCTCCGCCTCGGTGAACACCGTGGCCTCCCGCCAGGCCGCGACCAGGTTGAGGCGTACCGACGTCTCCCCGGCGTGCTCGGCGTCCTTGGTGTGCATGTCGGTGCAGAAACCGCAGCCGTTGATCTGGCTGGCGCGGAGCTTGACCAGTTCCTGGGTCGAGGCCGGCAGTGTCGAGTCCGCGAGCGCCGTGCCCGCCGCGACGAGGTGCTTCGTGAACTTCGCGGCGGCCGGGCTGGCGAAGAGGTTCAGACGGGCTTCCATAACTTCTCCTAAGTTCCCTGCTTGGGTCCTGAGTTCCGCTGCTTCGGGTCCTGAGTCCCCTGCTTCGGGTCCTGAGTCCGCTGCTACGGGTCCTGAGTCCCTTGCTTCGGGCGTGGTGGCTTGCCTGGTGCTTCAACCCCTTGGACGGATCGGGTGCCGTCCTTTGTGACATCGCCGCGTGTGACCCGCGTCTCGGCCCCGCTGATCAACGGGCGGCGACCGGGCCGGGCCGGCCACTGGAACCGCTCGTGCCCGTACGGCACTCTTCTCTCCCGTGGGGAACCTTCCGTCGCAGAGCGCCTCGCCCGACCTCGCCGCCGCCGCTCACATGGTGGTGGCCGGTGACGACGCCCTGGCGCACCGGCTGGCCGCCGAGCTGCGCGGGGTCTACGGCGAGCAGGTGACCCTCGTCGTACCGCCCGCGCAGCGCGGTGTCCGGCCGCCGGTGGTCGGGCGGACGCGAGCCACCGCCCTGTTCGACCGGGTCTCCGCCGCCGTCAACCGGGCCTCCGGGAACGGTGGAGGCGAAGGCGGCGGGGGCCTGCCCGGTGGCGGTGGCGGGGGTACGGGAGAGGCTGCCGGGGGCGAGCGGGTCGTGGAGGCCGGTGAGCCGACCGAGGACGTGCTCGGTGACGCCGGGATCGAACGGGCCGCCGCGCTGGCGCTCGTGTACGACGACGACGAGACCAACATCCGTGCCGCCCTCACCGCCCGGCGGCTCAACCCGCGTATCCGGCTCGTCCTGCGGCTCTACAACCGGCGTCTCGGCCAGCACATCGAGGCCCTTCTCGACCAGGCCTCCGCCCTGGCCGGCGCCCCGCTCCGGGGCGGCGCCGCCGTCGACCTGCCGGACGCCGGCCGGCCGAACGCGCGGCCAAGCGGCCGGCCGGGTCCCTCCGGAGAGCCCGGTCCTGGTCCCGGCCCCGTCCGCGGCCCCGGCCCCGGCCCCGGTTCCGGTCAAGGCCCCGGCACCGGCCCCGCTCCCGGCCGGGACCTCTACGACGCCTCCACCACCGTCCTCTCCGACGCCGACACCGCCGCACCCGCGCTGGCCGCCACCGCCGTGGCCGGCACCAGCAAGGTCGTGCAGACCGACGGGCTGATGCTCCGCGCGGTCGAGCGTCCGCCGCCCGCCCCCGGCGTGGTCGCCGATCCCGGCCTGTGCACGCTCGCGTTGCTGTCCGCCACCACCAACGACCCGGCGGGGTCCGAGGGTTCGGACAACAGCGGGGACCAGGGACCCCAACTCCTGCCCGACGAAAGCGCGGTGGCCGACGCCACCGGCCGGGCCACCGTCGTCCTGGAGAACGTCTCCTACGCCGGTCCCGAACTGTCCGCCGGACGCAGCGTCATGCCGCTGTTCGGCTCGCTGCTGTCACGGCGGCTGCGCTGGTCGTTCGCCGGACTCGTCGCCTGCGTGGTCGGGCTCGCCGTGGCCTCGATGCTGGTCACCGGGGAACGCCCGCTCCAGGCGACCTATCTGACGCTCCTCGACCTCTTCGCCATCAACGACCCCGCCGTGGGCCAGCCGCTCGGGCGCCAGATCCTCCAGCTCTGCTCCGGCCTGATCGGGCTGCTGCTCCTGCCGGTGCTGCTCGCCGCCGTCCTGGAGGCGCTCGGCACCTTCCGCAACGGGTCCGCGCTGCGCAAGCCGCCGCGCGGGCTGTCCGGACACGTGGTCCTGCTCGGCGTCGGCAAGATCGGCACCCGGGTGCTGGCCCGGCTGCGGGAACTGCACATCCCCGTGGTGTGCGTCGAGGCCGATCCCGACGCGCGCGGACTCGCGCTCGCCCGGCGGCTGCGCGTGCCCGTCGTGCTCGGGGACGTGACACAGGAAGGCGTACTGGAGGCCGCCAAGATCCAGCGGGCCCACGCGCTCCTCGCGCTCACCAGCGTGGACACCACCAACCTGGAGGCCGCGCTGTACGCCCGCACGGTCCAGCCCGGTCTACGGGTCGTCCTGCGGCTGTACGACGACGACTTCGCGACCGCCGTGTACCGCACCCTGCGGGCCGCGCACCCGGGCGCGCTCACCCGGAGCCGCAGCGTGTCCCATCTGGCCGCGCCGGCGTTCGCCGGGGCGATGATGGGGCGGCAGATCCTCGGGGCGATTCCGGTCGAGCGGCGCGTGCTGCTGTTCGCCGCCGTGGACGTCGGCGGCCATCCGCAGTTGGAGGGGCGCACGGTCGGCGAGGCGTTCCGGGCCGGGGCCTGGCGGGTGCTCGCCCTGGACACCGCGCCGCCCGGAGAGCGCCGGACGGCCTCGGCGACGGCCTCGCGCGGCCCCAGCCTGGTGTGGGACCTGCCCGCCACGTACGTCCTGAAGTCCGAGGACCGCGTGGTGCTCGCGGCGACCCGGCGCGGCCTCGCGGAACTCCTCGGCCGACGGCGCCCCCAACACCGGGCCGGGTCCTAACCCCGGCCGGGTCCAAGGCAAGGCCCCGCCCTCCCCAGCGCCGGCCCGGGCCCCAGCCCCGGCCCACAGCCTCCCGGCCCCAGCCCCGGCCCCCGGCCTCCCGGCGCCGGGCCCCCCTCAGCCCCGGGCGCCCCTACTCACCCTTCACCGTCACCGCTCCCCCACTTCCCGAAGCACCCTCCCTACTTCCCCAAATACCTCTCCGCGAAGTCCAGTTCGAGCCGCACCTGCTTGATGCGTTCGTCCACGACCAGGGAGCCGTGGCCCGCGTCGTAGCGGTACACCTCGTGCGGGGCGCCGCGGGCGGCGAGGCGGGTGACGTAGTTGTCGATCTGGCGGATGGGGCAGCGCGGGTCGTTCACGCCCGCCGAGATGTAGACCGGGGCCTTCACCGCGTCGACGTAAGTCAGCGGGGAGGACGCCTCGAAGCGCTCGGGGACCTCCTCCGGGGTGCCGCCGAGCAGCGTGCGGTCCATCGCCTTCAGCGCCTCCATCTCGTCGTGGTACGCCGTCACGTAGTCGGCGACCGGCACGGCGGCGATGCCGAGGGCCCACGCGTCGGGCTGGGTGCCCAGGCCGAGGAGGGTGAGGTAGCCGCCCCAGGAACCGCCGGTGAGGATCAGCCGCTCGGGGTCGGCCAGGCCGGAGTCCACCGCCCACGCGCGGACCGCCGCGATGTCCTCCAGCTCGATGAGGCCGACCCGGTGCTTGAGCGCGTCCGTCCACGCGCGGCCGTAGCCCGTGGAACCCCGGTAGTTGACCCGGACGACCGCGTAGCCGTGGTCGACCCAGGCCGCCGGGCCCGCGGCGAAGGAGTCGCTGTCGTGCCAGGTCGGGCCGCCGTGGATGTCGAAGACGGTGGGGAGCGGGCCCGTGGCACCGGCAGGCTTCTGGATCAGGGCGTGGATGCGGCCCCCGGGTCCCTCGACCCACACGTCCTCGACCGGGACCGAACCCGGGGACTTCAGGCCCGGCGGGTCAAGGACGACCTCGCCGGTCGTGGAGCGGACCGCGGAGGGCTCGGCGGCCGAGGACCACAGGTACTCCACCGTGCCGTCGGGCCGCGCCGAGGCCCCGGAGACCGTGCCCGGCGGGGTCGGGACCCGGGTCAGCTCGCCGGAGGCGAGGTCGTAGCGCCACAGGTCGCTGCGGGCCTCGAAGCTGTGCGCGATGAGCAGGGCGGAGCCGTCCGGATACCACTCGGCGGCCACGTCTCCGGGCAGGTCGAGCGCCAGGTCGGTCCGCTCGTCCGTCGCCACGTCCCACACCATGGGCTCCCAGCGGCCCCGGCGCTGATGGCCGATGAGGAGCCGCGTGTCCCCGTCCACCGGGGCGAAGCCCAGCACTTCGAGGCCCAGCTCGACCGTGCCCGCCTCGGTGTCGTCCAGCTCGGCGACCGTGGAACCGTCCGGGCGCAGCACGCGCAGCGCCGAGTGCATCGCGTCGCCGTGCTCGGTGTGCTCGATGGCGATCAGCGAACCGTCGTGCGCGAGGTCGCCGACGCCGGCGGACTCGCGGTGCCGGTAGATCTCCACGGGCTGCTCGCCGGCGCGCGCCAGGTGGATCGTCGAGCCGTCGTCGTCGGTCGAGCGGCCCACCACGGCCGTCCGTCCGTCGCGGCCGATCGCCAGGCCCGCCGGGTAGGAGGGGTCGAGACCGGGGACGGCCGGTTCGTCGGTCACGCCCTCGGTCAGCGGGGCGTCGAAGGGACGGCGCCGCCAGATGCCGAACTCGTCGCCGTCCTTGTCGTCGAACCACCAGATCCACGCGCCGTCGGGCGTGAGGACGCCGTCCGTCGTGCCGTTCGCCCGGTGGGTCACCTGGCGCTGCTCACCGGTCGCGCGGTCCCACGAGTACAGCTCGTACGTCCCCGTCGCGTTCGAGACGAACAGGGAACGGTGCGGGGCGTCCTCCGCCCAGTCCGGCAGGGACACCCGGGGTGCCCGGAAGCGCTTCTCCCAGTCGGGCATGTCGGTCTGCCGCTGCTCGATGGACCTGCTGCTGTCAGTCATGGCCCCATAGTGCCTGGCCCCGCCCCCGGCGCGCCGACGGGATCCCCAGCCTGTGGACAACTCCCCCCGCGGCACCTCGCGACGCCCCGCGGCACCCTGTGGACAACCCGGGTCCACCGGGCGCCGGGGCCCGCTCCGGGCGGGCCCCGAGGCCGAGTGCGGACGGGCGGCACCGTACCGTGGTCGGTGTGTACCGGTTCCTGCTGACGCCCCGCTGGTGGGGGATCAACGTCTTCGTGCTGTTGGCCATCCCCTTCTGCGTCTTCATGGGGTCATGGCAGTTGGGGCGCTTCGAGGACCGGGTGCAGGACCACCGGACGGCGAGCGAGGCGGCCTCGGCCGCCAAGACGGACCCCGCCAGGCCGCTGGCGAAGATGCTGCCGGTGACCACGCGGACCTCCGGCAAGCAGACCGTCGCCACCGGCCGGTACGGCAAGCAGCTCCTCGTGCCCGGCCGCGAACTCGACGGCAGGAGCGGGTTCTACGTGCTCACGCTGCTGCGCGTCGACGGCGGCAAGGCGCTGCCCGTGGTCCGGGGCTGGCTGCCCGGTGCCGCCGACCCGGCGAAGGCGCCCGCCGCTCCTCGCGGCGAGGTCACCGTCACGGGCGCGCTCCAGGCCTCGGAGAGCCCCGGGTCCAACGGCGTCAGCAGCGCCGGCGGGCTTCCCCCGGGGCAGACCGCCGCGATCAGCGCCGCGTCCCTGGTGAACCTCGTGCCGTACACCCCGTACGACGCGTGGATCACGCTCGACAAGGCCGACGCCGGGATGAAGGCCGTGCCGCCGGCCGCCCCGCAGAACACCGGGCTCGACCTGAAGGCGTTCCAGAACCTCGGTTACACCGGTGAGTGGTTCGTCTTCGCGGGCTTCGTCGTCTTCATGTGGTTCCGGCTGCTGCGCCGCGAGGTGGAGTTCGCCCGCGACGCCGAGCTGGGCCTGTTCCCGGAGGCCGGCGTCGGAGAGGCCGCCCACGCAGAAGCCGCCCCCGCCGAGAGGGCCGCCGACGCCGAGAGGGCCGCCGACGCCGAAGGGGCCGCCCCCGAGACGACCCCTTCCGCTACCGCCTAGCGAGCGAGACCGCGCCGGGCGGCTCGCCCCCTCCGACAGCCTCAGACCGGCAGCTCGGGCAGCCTCAGACCGACGGCTCCGACAGCCTCACGCCGACGGCTCGGGCAGCCTCAGACCGGCGGCTCGGGCAGCCTCAGACCGGCGGCTCGGGCACCCTCACGCCGACGGCTCCGACAGCCTCACGCCGACGTCAGAATCCCCGTGTGGATGACCGTGCCGGCGCAGGCGTTGGGCACGGTCACCGAGGCGGAGGCGGTGCCCGTCGCCGCCGTGCTGGACACAAGCACGCTGCCGTCCTGCACGCCGTCCTCGGTGAGGAGCTGGACCGCCGGGCTGCCGCCCTCCCCCGTCGTCGTGCCGCCGGTGTCCGTGGCGCCCTCGGTGGGCGTCGGGTCCGGCGAGGGCTGGGCCGTCGGACACGTCTCCGAGGGAACCCAGGCGAACTTCACCACGTACGACTCGCCCGGCTGGAGGACCAGGGAGGCCGCCTCCGCCGAGGGGTCCGGCAGCCCGGCCGCCGGGTCGCCCGCGACATGGGTCGCCACGCCGATCTTGGACTGCTCGGCCGCGCCCTGGGCCACGGCGCCGAACGTGCCGGGGCCGGTGACCGTACAGGCCGTGGTGGAGATGTTCGAGACGGTGAAGGAGCCGTAGACCGCGCCGGTGGAGTCCGGGCCGGCGGCGGTGCCGGAGGCTCCGCCGAGCTGCTGGGCCGTGCAGGCGGTCGCGTTCAGGGCAGACGCCGACGGGTCGGCGCCGCCCGTGGCGGCTCCGGGGCCCCCGCCCTTGTCCTTGTCCGGCTTCTCGGTGTGGCCGTCGGTGGCCTTCTCCGTGGAGGTGCCGGCCGGGCCGCCGGCCCGCTTGCCGTCGCCGCCCGGGCCCTTGTCCTGGCTCGCGCCGCCCTGGGCGGCTGAGCTGTTGCCCGCGATGGACGGGTCGGCGTTGGAACCGGTGGCGTTGGAGACGTGGACGGCCGCCGGGATCGCCGTGCCCATGAAGAGCGCCGCGGCGGCCATGCCGACCAGGGCCTGGCGCTTGCGGGCGCGGCGGGCCGGTACGGCGCGCCGCAGGTGGGCCAGGGTGCCGTCGGCGGGCTCGATGGTCTCGACGGCCTGGTGCAGCAGCCGGCGCAAGGCCCGCTCGTCCACACCGAACCCGTCGGTTTCCGGCCCGCCCGGCGCCTGTCCTACGGGCCCTTCGGCCTGCCTCAGGGTCTCCGGCCGGCCCGCGGAGAGTCCGGCCTCCCCCGGGGTCCCGGGCTGCTCGCCCCGCCCCCGGGTCTCGGACCGCTCGACCTGCACCGGGGTCCCGGAGCCCTTCTCAAGCCCCCGGTTCCCGAGGCGTTCGCCCTGATCCGGGGTCCCGGAGCCCTTCTCAAGCCCCCGGTTCCCGAGGCGTTCGCCCTGATCCGGGGTCCCGGAGCCCTTCTCAAGCCCCCGGTTCCCGGGGCGTTCGCCCTGATCCGGGGTCGCGGACCGCTCGACCCGCCCCGGGTTCCCGGAGTCCTCCTCCGGCCCCCGGTTCTCGGGGTCCTCGACCCGCCCCGGGGTCGCGGCTTCTTCGTTCGGGCCCTGGGTTTCGGGGTGTTCGTCTGGGCCGTGTTTCACAGTTCCGTTCCCAGCGTGCGATTGCTTGTGCTCAGTTTCCGGGCGTCCCGGGTGCTCGGGACGCCGCCGGTCGTCGGACGCACTCATGCCGGGGCCTCCATGGCGACGCGGAGCGCGGCGATGCCACGCGAGCCGTACGCCTTCACCGAGCCCAGGGAGATGCCGAGCGTCTCGGCGACCTGGGCCTCGGTCATGTCCGCGAAGTAGCGCAGGACCAGGACCTCGCGCTGGCGGCGCTGGAGTCCCTTCATCGCCTTGATCAGCGCGTCGCGCTCCAACTGGTCGTAGGCGCCTTCCTCGGCGCTCGCCATGTCGGGCATCGGCTTCGACAGGAGCTTGAGGCCGAGGATGCGGCGGCGCAGGGCCGAGCGCGACAGGTTGACGACCGTCTGCCTCAGATAGGCGAGCGTCTTCTCCGGGTCGCGCACGCGCTTGCGCGCCGAGTGCACCCGGATGAAGGCCTCCTGGACGACGTCCTCGCAGGAGGCGGTGTCGTCCAGGAGGAGTGCCGCCAGACCGAGGAGCGAGCGGTAGTGCGCCCGGTACGTCTCGGTGAGGTGGTCGACGGTCGTGCCGGCCGCCGGGGTGTCCTCGGCGCCGTCACGCTGGCTCGGGACGCGGGTGGGCCGCGCTGCGGGCATGGGCGCGATCACCGGCATGCCGCCGGGCGCACCGGGGCTGCGGAGTCGGCGGGGTGGACGCAGGGCGGTGCCCCTCGTCTGTACCGCGGTGAATTCGAGTACCTCTGCCACGCCAGTTGGACACGCGTCCCCCCAGGAGGGTTGTACGCGACGGGCGTCACATTCGCGTCGCACGCCCCAACGGCCGGAAACCCACCCCCGGCGGACCCCCCAGCGGCCCGCGTATCACCCCCGCAGGGCACCCCAGCGGCCCGCGTATCGCCTCCGCCGGACCCCCCGCGAGCCGGATACCCATCCCCGGCGGACCCCCCAGGAACCTGAACACCACCCTCCGGTACGCCGGTCGGCTCGCCCGTCGGGACGCCGTACGGCGTGCGCGACGGTGCACTAGATGCCCTCATGCGTACCAGCTCTTCCCCTGTGCCCCATGTGCCTGCTGCCCCCGACGCCCCTGAACGGCGACCGCAAAGACGCTCCCCGCCCTCCGCGCGGTTGCGGAGAACGGGGAGGGAAATCATCGGACGCCCACACAGACGGGTTCAAGTGGTCCGGACCATTAAATTGATCACTGGACCAAAACGGATCCTACAAAGGTCTCCCCGGGCGGCCACCGGAATTTCCGCCGCAGGTCTACGCCCCGGAGATCTCCGCCGCGACCAGCTCGGCGATCTGAGCGGTGTTCAAAGCAGCACCCTTGCGCAGGTTGTCGCCGCACACAAACAGTTCGAGGGCCGTCGAATCGTCCAGGGCGCGGCGGACCCGGCCGACCCAGGTCGGGTCGGTGCCCACCACGTCGGCGGGGGTGGGGAACTCCCCGGCGGCGGGGTTGTCGAAGAGCACCACCCCGGGCGCGGTGGCGAGGATCTCGCGCGCCTTGTCGACGGTGACCTCGCCCTCGAAGCGGGCGTGCACGGTCAGCGAGTGGGTGGTGACGACGGGGACGCGGACGCAGGTGACGGCGACCCTGAGCTGCGGCAGGGCGAGGATCTTGCGGGTCTCGTTGCGGACCTTCATCTCCTCCGAGGACCAGCCGTCCTCGGCGAGCGACCCGGCCCAGGGCACCACGTTCAGCGCGACCGGCTCCGGGAAGGGGCCCGTGCCGTCGCCCACCGCGCGGCGGACGT
The DNA here is from genome assembly GCF_040703595.1 of Streptomyces sp. NPDC007084. Classification (NCBI taxonomy): domain Bacteria; kingdom Bacillati; phylum Actinomycetota; class Actinomycetes; order Kitasatosporales; family Streptomycetaceae; genus Streptomyces; species Streptomyces sp. NPDC007084. The sequence goes on along the minus strand of NZ_JBEYFY010000009.1, from coordinate 87,672 downwards.
CACCGGGGCTGGTGCCCAGTTCCGTACCGGCGACGAGGGACATCTGCCGGCGCAGGGTCTCGACGCCGGCCCGGCCCGCGCCGCTGACCGCCTGGTACGAGGAGACGACCAGCTCACGCAGGCCGAACTCGGCGTGCAGCGCGCCGAGCGCCACGATCATGGAGAGGGTGGTGCAGTTCGGGTTCGCGATGATCCCGCGCGGGCGCGTCCGCGCGGCGTGCGGATTGACCTCGGGGACGACCAGGGGCACGTCCGGGTCCATCCGGAAGGCGCCCGAGTTGTCGACGACGACCGCGCCCTTGGCGGCGGCGACCGGCGCCCACTGGGCGGCCACGTCGTCCGGTACGTCGAACATGGCGACGGCGACCCCGTCGAAGGCCTCCTCCGACAGGGCCACCACCTCGACCTCCTCGCCGCGCACGGCCAGCTTGCGGCCGGCCGAGCGGGGCGAGGCGATCAGACGGATCTCGCCCCAGATGTCCGCGTGCTGGGACAGGATCTGGAGCATGACCGAGCCGACGGCTCCGGTCGCACCCACGACCGCGAGCGTCGGTCGTCCGGTCATCGCCCGGTGCCTCCGTAGACGACGGCCTCGTCGCTGTCGGAGTCGAGTCCGAAGGCGCTGTGCACGGCGCGGACGGCTTCGTTGACGTCGTCCGCGCGGGTGACCACCGAGATGCGGATCTCGGAGGTCGAGATCAGCTCGATGTTGACGCCGGCGTCGGTGAGGGCCTCGAAGAAGCCCGCGGTGACGCCCGGGTTGGTCTTCATGCCGGCGCCGACCAGGGAGATCTTGCCGATCTGGTCGTCGTAGCGCAGCGACTCGAAGCCGATCACGGCCTTCGCCTTCTCCAGGGCGTCGATGGCCTTGCGGCCCTCGGTCTTCGGGAGGGTGAAGGAGATGTCCGTCAGGCCGGTGGTCGCCGCCGACACGTTCTGCACGATCATGTCGATGTTGATCTCGGCGTCGGCGATGGCGCGGAAGATCGCGGCGGCCTCGCCCGGCTTGTCCGGGACGCCGACGACCGTGACCTTGGCCTCGGAGGTGTCGTGAGCGACACCCGAGATGATGGCCTGCTCCACCTTCTGGTCCCCTTGCTGCTGTGTCTTTCCGGCGAGTGGCGTGCTGCTGACCCAGGTGCCCTGGAGTCCGCTGAAGGACGAGCGCACGTGGATCGGGATGTTGTAGCGGCGGGCGTACTCCACACAGCGGTGGAGGAGCACCTTGGAGCCGGAGGCGGCCAGCTCCAGCATGTCCTCGAAGGCGATCCGGTCGATCTTCTTCGCCTTCTTCACCACGCGCGGGTCGGCGGTGAACACGCCGTCCACGTCGGTGTAGATCTCGCAGACCTCGGCGTCGAGCGCGGCGGCCAGCGCGACGGCCGTGGTGTCGGACCCGCCGCGGCCGAGCGTGGTGATGTCCTTCTTGTCCTGCGAGACGCCCTGGAACCCGGCGACGATGGCGATGTTGCCCTCGTCCAGCGCCGTACGGATACGGCCGGGGGTGACGTCGATGATCCGGGCTTTGTTGTGGACCGAGTCGGTGATGACGCCGGCCTGGCTGCCGGTGAAGCTCTGGGCGCTGTGGCCCAGGTTTTTGATCGCCATCGCCAGCAGGGCCATGGAGATCCGCTCTCCGGCGGTCAGCAGCATGTCGAACTCTCGTCCGGTCGGCATCGGAGATACCTGCTCGGCGAGATCGATCAGCTCGTCCGTCGTGTCGCCCATCGCGGAAACGACCACGACCACCTGGTGGCCGTTCTTCTTCGCTTCCACGATTCGCTTGGCGACGCGCTTGATGCCCTCGGCATCGGCTACGGAGGAGCCTCCGTACTTCTGCACGACAAGGCCCACGTGCGCTCCTCGCTCAATCCGTCTCTGCACCGCACAACTGCGGTCGGCTCAGTCTAACGAGCGGCCGGATTTCCCTTCCGGGGTATCGCATCGTGAGATGTCCCGCTCACAAGGTGATCACCCGGGATGTCAGGTCAGCAAGGGACATCCGGCCGCTCCGAGACGGCACCTGCCCGCCCCGCGCCCCGGCCACTCGGAAAGTGCCCGGTGTCACATCCGCGCCAGGGGCTGTTTCACGCCACGGGCTACTTGACCGTGCGCAGGCCGAGCGGTCCGGCGATCTCCTGGGCCATGACCTGCCCCGCCTCCTCCGCGAGGGCGTCCTCGCCGAGGTCCTGGTCGGTGTCGAGGCCGTTCAGATCGTCCAGGGGCTGGTTCAGCCGGACGTGCGCCACCAGGGACTGGAGGGCGCGCAGGGCGGCGGAGGCGGTGGAGCCCCAGTTCGAGAAGTAGGAGAACTGCCACCACCACATGGCCTCGGTGGTGCGGCCGGCCCGGTAGTGGGCCATGCCGTGCCGCAGGTCGGTGATGACGTCGGCGAGGTCGTCGGAGATCCGGCAGGCGACGGGGGCCTTGCGGGGCTCGTAAGGGTCGAAGACCTCGGAGTAGACGTCGATCGGTTCGAGCATCAGGGCGAGCCGCTCGCGCAGCTCGTCCACGTCCGCCTCCGGGCCGAGGTCCGGCTCGTAGCGCTCGTCGGGGACGATGTCCTCGTGCGCGCCGAGCCGGCCGCCCGCCAGCAGGAGCTGGGAGACCTCCAGGAGCAGGAAGGGGATGGCCGAGTCCGGCTCGTCGCCCCGGGCGACCTCGGTGACGGCGACCAGGAAGCTCTCCACCTGGTCCGCGATCTGGACCGAGAAGTCGTCGGGGTCGGGGCTCGTCGCGTGCAGCGTGGCGTCAGACATCTAGGAGTCGTCTCCCCTCGAAGGCACGGCCGAGCGTGACCTCGTCCGCGTATTCCAGGTCGCCGCCCACCGGGAGGCCGCTGGCCAGGCGGGTGACCTTGAGGCCCATGGGCTTGATCATGCGGGCGAGGTACGTGGCCGTGGCCTCGCCCTCCAGGTTCGGGTCCGTCGCGAGGATCAGCTCCGTGACCGTGCCGTCGGCGAGGCGGGCCAGGAGTTCCCTTATCCGCAGGTCGTCCGGGCCGACGCCCTCGATCGGGCTGATCGCGCCGCCGAGCACGTGGTACTTGCCCCGGAACTCGCGCGTCCGCTCGATCGCGACGACGTCCTTCGGCTCCTCCACGACACAGATCACCGTGAGATCGCGGCGCGGGTCGCGGCAGATGTTGCACAGCTCCTCCTGCGCCACGTTGCCGCAGGTCGCGCAGAAGCGGACCTTCGCCTTGACCTCCATGAGGCACTGCGCGAGCCGCCGCACGTCGGTCGGCTCCGCCTGGAGGATGTGGAAGGCGATCCGCTGCGCGCTCTTGGGACCGACGCCGGGGAGCCGCCCCAGTTCGTCGATGAGGTCCTGAACCACGCCTTCGTACAACGGACTGCCTTTCCGAGTGCCCTGGTACCGCTTGGTGCCGTCCGGGTCCGTCTTGCGTCTTGTCCCTGTGCGTACGGTAGTTGGCCGCCGCCGGTCTTAGAAAGGCAGACCGGGGATGCCGCTGCCGCCGCCGAGCCCCTGGGTGAGCGGGCCGAGCTTCTGCTGCTGGAGCGTCTGGGCGTTCTCGTTGGCCGCCTGGACGGCCGCCACGACGAGGTCGGCGAGCGTCTCGGTGTCCTCGGGGTCGACCGCCTTCGGGTCGATCACCAGGCCCCGAAGCTCTCCGGAACCGGTCACGGTCGCCCGGACCAGACCGCCTCCGGCCTGCCCTTCGACCTCCGTCCGCGCCAGTTCCTCCTGGGCGTTCGCCAGGTCCTGCTGCATCTTCTGGGCCTGCTGCAGCAACTGCTGCATATTGGGCTGGCCACCACCGGGAATCACGATCAGCTCCTGGTATCGAGTACGGCTGTAGGGGCCGTTTTCCTGTCCAGCACGAGCCTACGTGGTCGACCGGTCCGTCGCCCAAGCACTCTTTCGAGTGACACCGTCTCGACGCCTATACCTGATCAAGGCCCACTTCCGGGCGGAAAAGCCCTGAAACCCGGTCCATCGCCACCCATTGGGCGGTAGGAAGGGGGCGGCGCACGCGCACCACGCGTCACAGGGTGCGTCGTCCGTTGTCGTCGCCGTCGTCGGTGGTCAGTGAGGGAGTGCCGGGTGAGTCAGCCGGAGATGCAGCCCGAGGGCCCGCCCCAGGGGCGCGGCGAGGGGGCGGGGCCGCGGCCGGGCGATCTGACCGGCCGGCCGTTCCCGCTCGGCGACTGGGGTGAGCCCGCCGAGCGGCTTCACGAGCTGTACCGCTGGGTGGAGCAGGGGGCCCTGGACACGGCGGCCTGGTATCTGTGCGACCGGGCGGGGAAGCGGTGGGGGGCGCGGCTGCTGCGCTGCGGGGCGGCGGCCGGGGCGGTCGCCGGGGCCGCGCTGCCGCTGCTCGACGTGACCGGCGCGGTGGGCGGCACGGCCCCCTGGGGGTATCTGGCGCTGTTACTCGCCGTCGCCTGTGTCGGCGTGGACCGGTTCTTCGGGGTGACCTCCGGCTGGATAAGGGACGTGGCGACGGCGCAGGCGGTGCAGCGGCGTCTTCAGGTGCTTCAGTTCGACTGGGCCTCGGAGAGCGTGCGGGAGGTCCTGGGGCCGACGGACGGGACCGCCGGTGAGGCGGCCGAGCGGTGTCTCGGGGTGCTGCGGAAGTTCTCGGAGGACGTCACGGAGCTGGTGCGCACGGAGACGGCGGACTGGATGGTGGAGTTCCGTACGGGGCCCGCGCCGCTCGGCATCCAGTCCTCGGCGGTGGGCGCGCCCCGGGTCGACGGGGTCCACCTCAACGGCCGCGCCCCGCTCCCGCCGGGCGCCCGCCCGAACATGCCCCGCCAGCGCCCGCCCGAGCCCCGCTAGAACCCCGCTCCCCCCGTCCGGCTCGGCCCGTGCGCCACCCGTCCTCATCCCGGGCCGCCCGTCCTCATCCCAGGCCGCCCAGCCTCACCCCGGGCCGCCCCGCCTCACCCCGCCCCGCAGATCCGCAGCCCGACCGGAGTCCCGCAGGGCAGGTGGCCGTGGGTGCGGACGATGTCCTGGCCGCTGCCCCGGCCGGCGTAGGACAGGAAGCTGGAGGCGAGCGAGTCGGCGGGCGGGCGGCCGTAGGTGTAGGCGTACTCGATCTCCCGGTACGGGTAGTCCGAGGTGCCGTGTTCCAGGTCCTCGACGGAGGCGGTGTGGCCGTCGAGGGCGAGCCGGTGCAGGCCCTTGTGCCCGACGGCGTTGTTCAGCTCGCTGTAGCCGATGGCACCGGGCAGTCTGGCGACGGTGTCGAGGACCTGGTCGGTGGAGTCGAGTTCGCAGCGCACCAGCGGGGCCGTCGGGTCGTCCTTGTGGACGCAGTCCAGTGAGGAGTTGGCGATCTCGCCGCGGCCGAGCACCCGCCGCTGGAACACCTGCCGGGTGCCGGAGTTGGCGTCCCGGCTGACGAGGAGGACGGGCAGGTCGGGTCCGCCGAGCTGCTTCCAGTTGCGGATCTCGCCCCGGTAGAGCCGCCGTACGTCGGCGAGCGGGAGGTTCCTGACCGGCAGGCCGTCGCCTGCGACCAGGGTGAAGACCGACACCGCGATCCGGTTCTCCCGCAGCCGGGGGAAGTCGCCGGGCTTGGGCCCGTCGGAGAGGGCGACGACGGCCGGTGAGCCGTTCTTCGTCCGCCGTCCGGCCGCGTCGAGTTCGCGCACTCCGGCGGTGCTGCCGTGGGCGTCGACGGTGATGGCGGCGCCCGCGCAGGCCGCCTCGTACTTCTCGGCGAGTTCGCGCATGACGGGGGCGAAGGCGGTGGAGCCGGTGACGGTGAGGGTGCCGCGCGCGCAGCCGATCGGGGGCGGGGAGTCGTCGCGCAGGACGACGATCAGCGCGAGCGTGACCACGCGCACCGTGAGCAGCACGGTGATCAGCCGGGCCGCGCGGCTGAACAGCGGCGGCTGGTCGTCCGGTGTCGTACTGCGGTTGGGCCGGACCTCGCCGTCGCGGATGCCGCCGACGATCCGTATCGGGCAGCCCACGTCGCCGCCCGAGAGCAGGACGAGCAGCTTGAAGTGCTCGCCGCGGTTGAGCGGGACGCGCGGGATGCGCAGCGTGCCGTCGGCGTAGCCGAGGCCCGCCGCGGCGGTGAAGTGGTCCATCAGGTGGTCGGTGCCGGGCGGCTGGGTGACGGAGACGCCTCGGATGGTGCGGTCGGTGAACACGGCGGTCAGGCCGTGCCGTTCGCGGCTCGTGTAGTCGTCCCCGGCGACGCTCTGCGAGCCGTCGTTCTCGATCCGCAGCAGCACGAGGGTGGCGTCGGACATGCCAGGGGTCTCGTCGAACAGGCCGAGCCGTACGTTCGCGCGCCCGGAGCGGACGTCGTCGCCGATGGGGTTGTCCATCTGCACCCGGTAGCCGAGCCTCTTGCGGCGCGGCACCCGGCGCTCGTACCAGACCATCACGGCGGAGGCGACGACACCGATCACGGCGGTACCGACGGCCACGACGTTCTCGGCGCTCAGCCACTCCACTGCTAGTCACTCCCCCGGGCAGTGCGGTGCGGTCACCGTACGGCGCGGCCCGGGAACGGGCGGCGTCCGGGGGATGAACTTCAACAGCCGTGCGCGCTACGGGTGTTGAGGGCGCCGCAGAGTGCTCAGTCGCTCTTCGTGTAGGTCAGCGCCTCGCCCGAGGTGGTGTTGACGCGGCGCAGGCTGCCGTCCGAGAGGAGGGTGATCTCGGAGGCGGAACCCGGGGAGCAGGAGGACAGCGGTTCGCCGGAGCTGACCTCGGAGGGGCCGATCTCCAGCGTTCCGCCGGCCGCGGGGGCGCTCGTCAGGGTGGCCTGGAAGACGCAGTGGTAGGTGCCGTTGCCGAGCGGTCCCTCGGCGGTGAGGGTGAGGACGGGGTCGCCGACCTCGCCCTGCCGGATGGTGAGCCGGCGGGTGTTGTGGCCGGTGGCGTTGTCGATGCTGGTGTCCCAGGTGCCGAGGTAGGCCGACGGGATGGTGCCGGCGCCGGAGGCGTCGGCGCTCGGGGAGGCGGAGGCGGGGCCGGAGTCGGCGGAGGGGGCCCGCGAGGCGCCGCCGTCCGGGGAGGCGGGTCCGGCGGAGGCGGCCGGGGAGGCTTTGGAGTCGTCGTGGCCGCCGCTGCCGCCGCCCTGCATCAGCGCGTACACGCTGCCGCCCGCGCCGAGCGCGACGACCAGGGCCACCACGACGAGGAAGGCGGTGGACCGGCCGCTGCGGCGCGCGGGATCGGGACCGGCCGGGACGGGCGCGGGACCGTACGGCGGGGTCGGACCGTAGGGCGGGGTGGCGCCGCCGGGGCCGTACGGCGGGGTCGGCCCGTACGGGGGTGTCGGCCCGTACGGGGGTGTCGCGCCGTAGGCCTGCTGTCCGGGCGGGCCGCCCCAGCCGGCCTGCGGATAGCCGTAGCCGGGGTGGGCCGGGTCCTGGCCGGTGGGCTGGGGGTGCTGCTGCGGATAGCCGTACGCGGGGTGCGGGCCGGGCGGCGCGGGGGTGGGGCCGGCGACGACGGTCGGGAGGTGGTTCACCGCGCCGGGGCCGCCGGAGGCGGGCGGGGCGGTGCCGTCCTCGGGGGCGGCGGGGGCGTGCTCCGGGGCCGCCTCGGCGGACGCGCCGACGGACGTTCCGGGGGTCACGCCTGGGGTCGCCGAGGAGGCGGCGGGCCGCGCGGGCGGGCCGGCGGGAGGCGGTCCCGCCGGAGCGGGGCCGCCCACCGGAGCGGGCGGGGTGGTCGGCGGGCCGGACAAGTCCGGCGCGGGAGCGGGGTGTTGGGGCGCGGGCGGCAGGTCCGGGCGGCCGGGCGCGGGCGAGGCGGCGCCCGGCTTGGCGAACTCCCCCGCGGGCAGCGGGTGTTCCGGCGCCGGCGGCTGGGCCGGGGGCGCCGAACCGGCCGGGGAGGCGGGCCGCTGCCGCTCGTCGGGGTCCTCGGTGTCCAGCAACCGCACGGCGTGCCGCCCCAGTTGGGCCACCAGGGCGCTGGGCAGCCAGGGATCGCGGACGCGGCCGTCGGCGACGGTCTCCCCGGCGCCGGTACGGGCCAGGATCTCGTCGAGCGAGGGCCGGGCGGCGGGGTCCTTGCGCAGGCAGGCGCGCACCAGGTCGGCAAGGCTCTCCGGGACCCCCGACAGGTCGGGTTCCTCCTGCGCGATGCGGAACATCATCGCGTGCACCCCGCTGCTGGAGGCGCCGAACGGCAGGGCGCCGGTGGCCGCGTAGGACAGCACCGAGCCGAGGCAGAAGACGTCACAGGCCGGGGTGACGCGGTCGCCGCGCACCTGCTCGGGGGCCATGAAGCCGGGCGAGCCGACGAGCGCGCCGGTGCGGGTGAGGCCGCCGTCGGTGACCGTCTCCAGGGCGCGGGCGATGCCGAAGTCGATGACGCGGGGCCCGTCGATGGTGACCAGGACGTTCGACGGCTTGAGGTCGCGGTGGATGAGTCCGGCGGCGTGGATGTCCTTCAACGCCTGCGCGAGCCCGGCGGCGAGGATGCGCACCGACCGTTCGGGCAGCGCGCCGTGGTCGTGCCCGACGACGGTCTGGAGGGTGGGCCCGGCGACATAGCCCGTGGCCACCCAGGGGATCGCGGCCTCGGTGTCCGCGTCGAGGACGGGCGCGGTCCAGTGGCCGCCGACCCGCCGCGCGGCCTGCACCTCCTGGCGGAACCGGGCCCGGAACTCCTCCTGTTCGGCGAGTTCCTCGCGGACGAGCTTGACGGCGACCGTGCGTCCCCGGTCGGAGCGGGCGAGATAGACGTGCCCCATGCCGCCGGCCCCGAGCCGCGCCAGCAGCCGGTACGCCCCGATCCGCCGCGGGTCCCCCGCCCCCAGTTTCTCCATGGCAGCGCCCACCCCTCCCCGTTTGTGTGCAACAGCCCGAGGATAGTGGCGCTCCGCGGGGCGGCGGGCGGGCCCGACCCGCACGGTTCCGTCACGGATCGTGCCGGTTCGGTAACGGCGAGCGGGCGGGCGGAGCCCGGGAAGCACGCGCACGGGTGCCCGGGACGCGCGCGCACCCGGCCCCGGACACGCGTGCGCTCGGTCCCGGACGCGCGCACACCCGCCCCGGAAGCACGTGCGGTCGTTCCCAGAAGCACGTGCGCTCGGTCCCGGAAGCACGTGCGGCCGGTCCCGGAAGCGTGTCCGCGCGGTCCCGGAAGCCCGACAGACTGTCGCGGAAAGCCCCCGTCCGCAGACAGGACGCCGATATCGCGTCCGGTCCGTGGACATTTACGCTGCGCGCATGACCCCTCAGCCCAACCCCCAGGCCGGCGCCGCAGTGAAGGCCGCGGACCGCGCGCACGTGTTCCACTCCTGGTCCGCGCAGGATCTCATCGACCCGCTCGCCGTCGCAGGCGCGGAGGGGTCGTACTTCTGGGACTACGAAGGCAAGCGGTATCTGGACTTCACCAGCGGGCTCGTCTTCGCCAACATCGGCTACCAGCACCCGAAGGTCGTCGCCGCGATCCAGGAGCAGGCCGCGAGCATGACCACGTTCGCGCCCGCGTTCGCCGTCGAGGCCCGCTCCGAGGCGGCCCGGCTGGTCGCCGAGCGGACCCCCGGCGACCTGGACAAGATCTTCTTCACCAACGGCGGCGCGGAGGCCAACGAGAACGCCATCCGGATGGCCCGGCTGCACACCGGCCGCCCGAAGGTGCTCTCCGCCTACCGCTCGTACCACGGGGCCACCTCCACCGCGATCAACCTCACCGGCGACCCCCGGCGCTGGCCGAACGACAACGGCGGGGCCGGTGTCGTCCACTTCTGGGCGCCGTTCCTCTACCGCAGCCCCTTCCACTCGGACAGCGAGGCGCAGGAGTGCGAGCGCGCCCTCCAGCACCTTGAGGACACCATCGCCTTCGAGGGGCCGGCGACCATCGCCGGCCTCATCCTGGAGACGATCCCGGGCACCGCGGGCATCATGACCCCGCCGGCCGGCTACCTCGCCGGGGTCCGCGAGATCTGCGACCGCTACGGGATCGTGTTCATCCTGGACGAGGTCATGGCCGGGTTCGGCCGTACCGGCAAGTGGTTCGCCGCCGAGCACTTCGGCGTGACGCCGGACCTGATGACCTTCGCCAAGGGCGTCAACTCCGGCTATGTCCCGCTGGGCGGCGTGGCCATCTCCGCCGAGATCGCCGAGACCTTCGCCAGGCGGCCCTACCCCGGCGGGCTCACCTACTCCGGGCACCCGCTGGCCTGCGCCGCCGCCGTCGCCACCATCAACGTGATGGAGGAGGAGGGGATCGTCGAGCAGGCCGCCGCCATCGGCGAGAACGTCATCGGGCCCGGACTGCGCGAGCTGGCCTCCCGGCACCCCAGCGTCGGGGACGTGCGCGGTACGGGGGTGTTCTGGGCGCTGGAGCTGGTGCGGGACCGGGAGACGCGGGAGCCGCTTGTGCCGTACAACGCCGCGGGGGAGGCCAACGCGCCCATGGCCGCGTTCGGGGCCGCCGCCAAGGCCCGGGGGCTGTGGCCGTTCGTCAACATGAACCGTACGCATGTCGTGCCGCCCTGCAATGTCAGTGAGGCCGAGGTCAAGGAAGGGCTCGCCGTGCTGGACGAGGCGTTGTCCGTGGCGGACGAGCACACCGTCTGACGCGACCAGCCTGTTTTCGCCCCCTCCGCCCCTACCCGTCCCGTAACCGGGGGCTCCGCCCCCGGACCCCCCTGGGTTGTTTCTCCCGTGCGGGTGGGTGGGGGCTGGGCGCGCAGTTCCCCGCGCCCCTTCCGGGCGCCTCTTCGGGCGCCTCTTCGGGCGCCTCTTCGGGCGCCCAGCGCGTATGGTGGCCTGCTCGGGCAGGCGGGCTACGGAGGGTGAGACGAGCATCATGGGCGGCACCGGCGGCAGGGGCGCCGTCACCCGGAGCACCCTGCGTCAGCAGATCGCGGACGCGCTCCGGGACGAGGTGCTGGGGGGCCGGCTCCAGCCGGGGCAGGAGTTCACCGTCAAGGAGATCGCCGAGCAGTACGGCGTCTCCGCCACCCCCGTCCGCGAGGCCCTGGTCGACCTCTCCGCCCAAGGCCTGCTCGACGCCGACCAGCACCGCGGCTTCCGCGTCCACGAGTACTCCGCCGCCGACTACCGCGGCATGATCGAGGCCCGCGGCCTGGTCACCGAGGGCATGTTCCAGAACCTCGTGGCCGGCGGCCTGCGCCAGTTCGACGACCCCCGCGCCCTCGCCCTCCTCGCCGGCGTCCGCCGCCGCGGCGAGGAGGCCCAGCGCGCCGCCTCCGCCGGCGACCTGAACATCCTCATCGGCTACGACCTGCGCTTCTGGCGCGAACTCAGCAGCCTCTACGGCAACCCCCACCTCGGCGACTTCCTGCACCGCCTGCGCGTCCAGTCCTGGGTCTGCACTGTCCAGCACCTGCGCCACATCACCGACCTCAAAGGCCACCTGTGGTCCGGCCACACGGAACTGGTCGACGCCCTCGCCCGCCGCGACCCCGCCACCGCGCGCGCCATCGTGACCGCCTACAACGAGCACGCGCTCGCCCTCATCGAGCACCTCGACGCGGAATGAATCCACCGCTCTACCGGGTACGCACTTGCGTACGGCCCCCTTCACAGGACCGCCACGCGCACTACGCTGCCCTGACCACCGTGCACCCCAAGGAGCAAGAGGAGCCGTCTGTTGGCCTGTGACCTGTGGTTGGTCCCGCTCGTCGACGTGCTGTGCCACACCCCCGACAACCCCTTCGCCGAGGAACTCGCGCTCTACGACAAGGTGCTCGCCGAGGCCGGACTCCCGCCCGTCCCGGTCTACGCGTACATGCCCGGCCTCTCCGGTGACGTCGCCCCGGTCGCCGGTTTCGACTACGACGCCCTCCACTTCCTGCGCCGCGCCTACCTCCTCCAGATGTGCGGGCTCGCCGTCACCCCGGTCGACGCCCTCGGCGGCGACTACGAACAGTTGCTGGAGATGTTCGAGACCAACGCCCAGCAGTCCCACCTCGTCTGGCACTACGACCACGCCGGCGCCTACGTGCCCGTCGACTTCCCGCACCCGCTGGCCAACGACGAACTCCTCGCGGGCGGCGGCCCCCTCGGCTCCTCCCACGCCCTGCTGCGCGAACTCGAGTTCGTCGCCCCCGCCATCGGCATCGACCCGGCCAACCCGCCCGCCCCGCCGCAGCCCCCCAGCGCCCCGACGGAGCTGGAGGAGCCCGCAGCCCCCGCCCCCTACGACGCCAGCCCCTTCGCCCGCGAACGGCACGTCTGGCTGGGCCTGCACGCCGCCGCGACCCGCAGCCTCGCCCAGGGCTCGATGATCATCTTCAGCTGACCGGCCGGTCCCGCTCCAGCTCGTGCAGGGCCGAGCGCAGCAGCAGCGTGTGCACCAGGCGGCCGTCCGCCCCCGGCCGGTACCGCCAGCTCAGCGGCCACGTCTGGCCGCCGAGCGCGGGCACCGGCACGTACGAGACGCGGTTCGGGCCCGCCGTCAGCCGGGTCACGGTGTCCGGCCACGCCCGGTGCGAGGTGCTGCCGGGCGCCACGAGGAAGTAGACCGCGCGGCGCCCGTTCGCCTCCTCCACCACCGGCCCCGGGTCCCCGCCGGTCAGCCGCCCGAGGGAGTCCGCCAGCCTGCGGCCCGCGTCCCCGTCGACCCTGATCGCGTCGAACTGGACCCCCGCCTTGCGGAGTTGGATCCCCGTCACGGGGATCCAATCAGGGATGAATGGGGGGTCGTCGAAGTTTACGTCGTCACTTTCTGTATCCATGAGGACAGTTTCCGCAGCCAGGGCTAGCGTTTCCATGACTTTGTGTCGACCACCGGCAACGGTACGGATCGATGCGGGCTGTTGGTGACCAGTTGAGTTCGGTTGAGTTCGGGGGTGACCGCGATGGCGCGGGCGGAGAACAAGGTGGAGGCGGGTGGAGTGGCACGCATGGTCGCGGCCATGTCCAAGGCCTTCCGGAAACAACACGGGCTGACCCAGGAGGAGTTGGGCAGGCTGATCGGCTACACGGCCTCGGCGATCAGCGCGATGGAGACGTGCGCGCAACCGGCCAGCGACGAGATGCTGATCAAGCTGGAGGAGGTGATCGGGGGCGGGCTGGGGCTCTTCGAGGAAGCCCGGAAGTACGTCCTCATGGACAAGTACCCGCCGCAGTTCCAGAACTTCGCCTTGATGGAGGCGCAGGCGGTGACGTTGTCGTCGTACCAGACGTACGTGGTCGACGGGTTGTTCCAGACGGAAGGCTACGCCCGGGCGCTGATCGGCGGCGGGTTCCCCAGGCTCCCCGGTGCGAAAGTGGCGGAACTGGTCGAGGCCAGGATGGCACGCAAGGCTCTCTTCGACCGGAACCCGACCGCCATGATCGAGCTGATCCTCGACGAGTCAGTGCTGAGGCGGCCGTTCACGGACTGGGAAGTCCAGCGTGAACAATTGCGGTCGCTTGCGCAAGAAGCGGAGCGCGACAATGTCAGCATCCAAGTGACCCCGCTCGAAAGGGGGTTACAAGGCAGTCATGCAGGCACCAACGGCAACATGGTCCTGGTCGAGACCAAGGAGCACCATCACGTGGTCTACCTGGAGATCGAGGACGAGAGTCTCCTGATCAGCGACGCCACGAAGGCATCCCAACTTGCCCACCGCTATGCGAAGATCCGCACACAGGCTCTGAGCCCCGACGATTCTCTGAGCCTCATCCAGAAGTTGGCGGGAGAAGACCAGCAATGAGCAGCACACTGCGGTGGTTCAAGTCGAGCTACAGCAACGACAGCGGCGGCCAATGCCTCGAAGCCACCTACACCTGGCGCAAGTCGTCCTACAGCGACAGCAGCGGTGGCCAGTGCCTCGAAGTCTCCCCCTGCCCCGGTGTTGTTCACGTCCGTGACTCGAAGAACCCCGATGGGCCCACCCTCTCCCTCTCCGGGGACGCCTGGGGGGCCTTCCTCGCGAGGGTGCCCCCGGTCGGAGGCACCCTCGTCTGAAGTCCCGTTCTAGATGAACGAGTTGATCTCGATCGTCTCGTCGCGGCCGGGGCCGACGCCGATCGCGGAGATCGGGGCCCCGGACATGTCCTCCAGGGCCTTCACGTAGGCCTGCGCGTTCTTCGGGAGGTCCGCGAAGGTCTTGGCCTTGGTGATGTCCTCGGACCAGCCGGGCAGCGTCTCGTAGATCGGCTTCGCGTGGTGGAAGTCGCTCTGGGAGTACGGGAGTTCCTCGACACGCTTGCCGTCGATCTCGTACGCCACGCAGACCGGGATCTCCTCCCAGCCGGTCAGCACGTCCAGCTTGGTGAGGAAGAAGTCGGTCAGGCCGTTGACGCGGGTCGCGTAGCGGGCGATGACCGCGTCGAACCAGCCGCAGCGCCGGTCACGGCCGGTCGTCACACCGCGCTCGCCGCCGATCCGCCGCAGCGCCTCGCCGTCCGCGTCGAACAGCTCGGTCGGGAACGGGCCCGAGCCGACCCGGGTCGTGTACGCCTTGAGGATGCCGATGACCCGGCTGATCTTCGTCGGGCCGACACCGGCACCCGTGCAGGCGCCGCCGGCCGTCGGGTTGGACGAGGTGACGAACGGATACGTGCCGTGGTCGATGTCCAGCAGCGTGCCCTGGCCGCCCTCGAAGAGCACGACCTTGTCCTGCTCCAGCGCCTGGTTCAGCACCAGCACGGTGTCCGCGACGTACGGCTTGAGCCGGTCCGCGTAGCCGAGCAGCTCCTCCACGACCTGGTTCACCTCGATGGCGCGCCGGTTGTAGAGCTTGGTGAGGAGCTGGTTCTTGACCTCAAGGGCCGCCTCGACCTTCTGGACGAGGATCGACTCGTCGTAGAGGTCCTGGATGCGGATGCCGACGCGGTTGATCTTGTCCGCGTAGGTCGGGCCGATGCCACGGCCGGTGGTGCCGATCTTCCGCTTGCCGAGGAAGCGTTCCGTCACCTTGTCCACGGTGACGTTGTACGGCGTGATGATGTGAGCGTTTCCGCTGATCAGCAGCTTGGAGGTGTCGACACCGCGCTCGTTCAGTCCGTTCAGCTCGGAGAACAGGACCGACGGGTCGACGACGACTCCGTTGCCGATCACCGGAGTGCACTCCGGCGTGAGGATTCCGGAAGGGAGGAGGTGGAGGGCGTACTTCTGATCGCCCACGACTACCGTGTGGCCGGCGTTGTTGCCGCCCTGGTAGCGCACCACATAGTCCACGGATCCACCGAGCAGGTCGGTGGCCTTTCCCTTGCCTTCGTCACCCCACTGAGCACCGAGCAGCACAAGTGCGGGCACAGGCGTACACCCCTTCCGGGCGGGGCATGTCCAAGGTCGGGGGCGTACGCCGCTGCTTCTGGATGCGGCTGCGCGCGCCGGCGACCACCTTTGGCCGCGACCGTCCGACCGGATGCCCCGGAATAGACGAAGCCCCTGGCGCAATAGCGCAAGGGGCTCTTGCACAAAGATGCTACCCGAGGAAGCGAGGCAGGACCGAGGTGGCGGCTTCCGACCAGCTTCTGGTGGTCATCGACCCGGCCGCCCGGCGGACCGACGGCGAGTCCGTGCGCATCGCGAAAGACGTGCTCAGCGCGGGTGCGGCGACCAAGGTGTGCCTTCCCGAGGGACCCGAGGAATTCGCCCGCGCGCTGACCCGCCGGGGCGCGCGGCGGCCCGTCGTGGTCGGGGACGACGCCGCCCTGCTGCGCGCGGTGGCCCTCCTCCACCGGCGACGGGAACTGGCCGGATGCGGACTGTCCCTGGTGCCCGTGGGGGGCGCCCTGTCGCTGTCCCGGGCGCTCGGGGTGCCGACGGGCGCGGTCGCCGCGGCCCGCGCGGTCCTCGACGGCGCGGAGCGGCGTCTCGACCTGCTGGTGGACGACAGCGACGGGGTGGTGCTCGGCGGGCTGCGCATCCCGTCGCTGCCCGCCCGGCCCGCCGCCGCGCTGGGCACCCGGCCGGGCGGGGAGGCCGGGGAGCACGGCGCGCACCCCTGGCTGCGGACCTGCCAGTCGCTGGTGCGGACGCTGGCCTCCCGCCCGTCCCGGCCGGCGCCCGGCGGCGCGCGCGGGCCCTCGCGGCTGCGGATCGAGGTCGACGGGGTGTGCGTGGTGGACCTGGACCAGCCCGTGGAGACGGTGTCGGTGACGCCCGGCGCGGCCGGGACCGGCGCCGAGATCGAGGTCCGCCCGGTGTCGGTGGGCGCTGAGGCCGCCCCTCTCCGGCTAACCGGCCACCGGGTCACCGTCTCCGGCGCCGACTTCCGCTACCGCGCCGACTCCGTGGTCAGCGGCCCGGTGCGGACCCGGACGTGGACGGTCCGCGAATCGGCCTGGGGCCTGACCCTCCCGTCACGGGCGGGGTGAGGGGCGGGCGGTCGGGGCGGGCCGGAGGGGCGGGGGCGGGGCGCGTCAGACCGGCCCGTACGGGCCGGGCCGGGGAGCCGGGCGGATCGGGCGGGCTCGGCGGATCGGGCGGGCCCGGCGGATCGAGCAGGCTTGGCGGATCGAGCGGCCCAAGGCACATCAGACCGGCCCGTACGGCCCATGCGGGCTCGGCGGATCGAGCAAGCCCGGCGGATCGAGCGGCCCAAGGCGCATCAGACCGGCCCATGCGGCCCATGCGGGCTCGGCGGGCTCGGCGGCCTCGGCGGCCTCGGCGGATCGAGCAGGCCCGGCGGATCGAGCGGCCCAAGGCGCATCAGACCGGCCCGTGCAGGCCTGGCGGGCTCGGCGGATCGGGCGGGCGGGGCGGATTAGATCGGAGCGGATTTGGGGCGGCTCAGAGTTCGACCTTCAGGGACTCCAGGCCGCGGATCACGAAGCCCGGCTTGCGGACCGGTTCCTCGGCGAGCCGCAGGCCCGGCGCCCGGGTCAGCAGCGCGTTCATGGACGCCGCCAGCTCGATCCGGGCCAGCGGGGCGCCGATGCAGTAGTGGATGCCCGCGCTGAACGAGATGTGCGGGTTCTCCGCCCGGGACAGGTCGAGCGTGTCCGGGGCGGCGAACACCGCCGGGTCCCGGTTCGCCGAGCCGAACAGCATCGCGATCTCCGCGCCCCTCGGCACCGTCGTCCCGTCGATCTCGATGTCGTCCAGCACCCACCGCTCGAAGAGCTGGAGCGGGGTGTCGTAGCGCAGCAGCTCCTCGACCGCCGACGGGACCAGCGTGGGGTCGGCCCGCAGGTCGGCCAGTTGCGCGGGGTGCCGGAACAGGTTCCACCAGCCGGTGACCGTCGAGTTGACCGTCGCCTCGTGGCCCGCGTTCAGCAGCAGCACGCAGGTGGAGATCATCTCCTGCTCGGTGAGCCGGTCGCCCGCGTCGTGCGCCGCGATCAGCCCCGAGATCAGGTCGTCCGCCGGTTCCTTCCGGCGGGCCTCGATCAGCGCCCGCAGATACTCGGTGAACTCCTCGGACGCGCGGACCGCCCGCGCCGCGACCTCCTCGGACGGGTTCAGCTCGTACATCCCGCAGATGTCCGCCGACCAGGGCCGCAGCGGGGCGCGGTCGGCCTCCGGGATGCCCAGCATCTCCGCGATCACCGCCACCGGCAGCGGCTCCGCCACATCGGCCAGCAGATCGCCGCCGCCCGCCTGGACCAGTCGGCCCACCAGCTCCCCGGCCAGCCCCTCCACGTACGGCTTCAGCCGCTCCACCGTGCGCGGGGTGAACGCCTTCGACACCAGCCGGCGGATCCGGGTGTGGTCCGGGGGCTCCAGGTCCAGCATCCCGTGGTCGTTGAGCACGTGGAACGGCTCCTGCTCCGGCGGGGGCGCCGTCCGGCCGAAGTCCTCGTGCGTGAACCGGTGCCGGTAGGTCCGGCCGAGCCTGCGGTCGCGCAGCAGCGCCGACACGTCCGCGTGGTGCGGCACCAGCCACTGGTCCGTCGGCTCGTAGTAGTGCACCCGGCCCCGGGCGCGCAGTTCCTCGTACGCCGGGTACGGGTCCGCCAGGAACGCCGGGTCCCACGGGTCGAACGCCCCCGGGACCGGGCCGTGCGCGGCGGACGTCTGCAAAGCTGCCATGACCGGACGCTAGCCCGAGGAGACCCCCACTGAACAGGGGTGACCCCCGCTGAACAGGGGTGACATCGGCTACGGGCCCCGGCACCGGGGCGCGGGGCGGGGTCAGCGCGGGGTGACCAGGCGGGCTTCGTACGCGAACACCGCCGCCTGCGTACGGTCGCGCAGGCCCAGCTTCACCAGGATGCGGCTCACATGCGTCTTGATCGTGGACTCCGCGACGACGAGCCGCCCGGCGATCTCCGCGTTCGACAGCCCCTGCGCGATCAGCACCAGCACCTCCGTCTCCCGGTCGGTCAGGTCCCCGTAAGCCGCGTGCGCCGTCGCCGCCGTCCTCGGGGTGTCCGCGAGCCGGGAGAACTCCGTGATCAGCCGGCGGGTGACCGAGGGGGCGAGCAGCGCCTCGCCGGCCGCCACCACTCTTACCCCGTCGGCCAGTTGGCGCGCGGACGCGTCCTTCAGCAGGAACCCGGAGGCTCCCGCGCGCAGCGCCTGGTACACGTACTCGTCGAGGTCGAACGTCGTCAGCACCAGCACCTTGGCCGCGCTGTCCGCCGCGACGATCTCCCGGGTCGCCTCGATGCCGTTCATCTCCGGCATCCGGATGTCCATCAGGACGACGTCCGGGGCCAGTTCGCGGACCCGGTCCACCGCCTCGCGGCCGTTGACCGCCTCGCCCACCACCTCGATGTCCGGCATCGCGCCGAGCAGCACGGAGAAACCCTCGCGGACCATCATCTGGTCGTCCGCGATCAGCACGCGGATCGGGCCGCCGGCGCTCGTCGCGCCGGGCGTGCCGCCCGTCGTGTCGCCGGTCATCCCGTCTCCTCCGCCGAGGGCGCCGCCGGGGCCGGCACCGGCAGGAACACCGTCACCTCGTAGCCCCCGTCGGCCGTCGCGCCCGCCGTCATCTCGCCGTCCAGCATGGTGACCCGCTCGCGCATGCCGGTGATGCCGTGACCCGCGCCGTGCGAGGAGCTTTCCAGCGGGGACTTCGCCAGGCTCGTCACCGGCGCGGGGCCGTTGACGATCCGCAGGCCGAGCCCGCCGAGCACGTAACCGATCTCCACCCGGGCCGCCGCACCCGGCGCGTGCCGCAGCGCGTTGCTCAGCGCCTCCTGCACGATCCGGTACGCCGACAGCTCCACCCCCTGCGGCAGCTCGCGCACGGCCCCGGTGACCGCCTTGTCCACCGTCAGGCCGGCCTCCCGCACGTTGGCGAGCAGCGCGTCCAGGTCGGCGAGGGTGGGCTGCGGGGCGTCCGGGGCCTCGTAGTCCTCGGCCCGCACCACGCCCAGCACCCGGCGCAGTTCGGTCAGCGCGGCGACCGCGTTCTCGCGGATCGTCACGAAGGCCTGTTCCAGCTCAGGCGGCGGGTTCTGCACCCGGTAGGGGGCCGCCTCCGCCTGGATCGCGACCACCGACATGTGGTGCGCCACGACGTCGTGCAGCTCGCGCGCGATGGTCGTGCGCTCCTCCAGCAGCGTGCGCCGCGACCGCTCCTGCGCCGTCTCCGACTGCTGCGCGGTCACCTCCCGCTCCGCCGCCCGGCGGATGGTGCGCACCGAGACGACGAGCAGGGCCAGCGCGGAGACGAACAGCACCGGGAAGGTGTTGGAGCCGTTGTAGTCTCCGCCGCCGCCGAACACGGCCTCCGCCAGCAGGCTGTAGGCCGCCGTCAGCAGCCACATCCACGCGGCGACCCGGGGGCGGCTGCGCAGCGCCACGACGGTCATCACCGTCACCTGCGCGACGAAACTCCCCGGCGCCCACGGCCAGTCGGTCCACGCGCCGCCGAACACCGAGACGACCGGGGCCGCCGCGAGCGAGAACCAGAACGCGCCGATCGGGCGGACCAGCGTGGTCAGCACCGGCAGCAGGGCCAGCAGGCCGCACAGCAGCGGCCCGAAGCCGCCGGTCCCGTCGGCGTCGGCGTATCCGGCGGCCATGGCTATCGCACCGGCCGCCGCCACCATGGCGTGCGGGGTCCAGGCCGCGTACGTCCGCAGGGGGCCGGAGAGGCGGCGGGTGAAGGGGCCGTCCGTGCGCATCGGGGGGAGCGGACGGTAGGCGAACGCGTCGCGGAACATGTCCTGCCGGAGGTCCGCGAGGAGGCGGTACTCGGGGCTGGAGTAACTGGTCTCGGTCACGCCCGAAACGGTAGGCCCCGGACGCCGCCCCGGTCGTCCCCTCCAAGAAGGGTTCCGCACCCTCCACCTCAGGTACTACACGGGCGCGCTATTCCAGCCCCTCCGGGAGCGGCGGTCTGGGGGCGGAGGAGAAGTCCAGTCCCTCCGGCGTTCGAGGAGCGGGGGTCTGGGGGCGGAGCCCCCGGGTTCGGGACGGGTAGGGGCGGAGGGGGCGAAGAAAGGCTGTCCCGGGCCGCGGGGGAACTACCAGGCCAGTTGGGCGATCTCCTCGGCGACTACCGCGCAGGCGTCGGCCGCCGGGTCGATGAGGGGAAAGTGACCGACGCCCTCCAGGAGCGTCAGGCCGACCACCTCCCCGGCCTTGGCCGCCGCGTCGGCGTAGGCCTCGGCCACCGCCTCCGGCACCACGACATCCTCCCGCCCCTGCACCAGGGTGGTGGCGATCCCGGTCGGCAGCAGCCGCACCGGGTCCGCGTACGGCACCCGCGCCGCGAACCCGCCCTCCCCGCCAAGCAACTGCCCCGCGGCCCCGCCACACACCCCCAGCTTCTCGGCGACCTCGAAGTCCGCGATGGGAGCCAGCGCCACCACCCCCCGCAACTGCACGGCCCGCTCCGTCCGCCACACGGCGTCCTCGGGCAGCAGATGCCGCGCGGCAGCCCACAGCGCGAGCTGCCCCCCGGCCGAGTGCCCGACGACCACCGTGCGACGGACATCGGCCTCGGGAACCGCCTCCCGCGCGAGCCCCGGCACCGCGTCCAGCGCGGCGGCCACATCGTCGAAGGTCTCCGGCCAGCGCCCGGCCACGGGGTCCCCGGTGGTCACCGGCCCGCCCTGCGCGGGAATCGGCCCGCCCGACCCGGCCGGCACAGCCTCCCCGCGCCGGTACTCGACGTTCGCCACGGCGAACCCCCGCCGGGCCAGGAAGTCCGCGAACGGGGTGACGTGCCGCCGGTCGTACGGCGCCCGCCACGCGCCCCCGTGCAGTACGACCACGAGCGGCACCGGAATCCCGGGGGCGGGGTCGCGCGGGGCGTAGAAGTCGATCACCTGGTCGGGGTGGTCGCCGTACGCCAGGGTGACGTCGGGGTCCACGGCCGGGTGGGAGAAGGCCGACGCCTCTTCGGCCTCGGAGCGGTCCCGCGGTGCGGCGTCGTCCTGCATGCTCCAACCTCTCAGCGGCGAAACGGATTTGGCGGACCAGGGAAGAATTCGGCCGTTGGCCGGGACGGTATCAGGCCGGTGACGTGCGCCGACACGGGGTTGTCACGCTCGGTGAGGGTTAAACGGTTCTGCCGTTTCGTTACGCTGGCGGTCCGCACCCGCGCCGCCCGTCCGTGATCCGCGAAGGAGACCGACATGTCCGCCGAGTCCGCCGAGCCCGGCACCGTACGTCCCGGCGGGCGCACCGCCCGTGTCCGCGCGGCCGTCCTGCGGGCCGCCGGCGACGTGCTCGCCGAGCGGGGTTTCGCCCATCTCGACCTCGCCGACGTCGCCCGGCGGGCCGGCGTCGGCAAGACGACCGTCTACCGGCGCTGGGGGACCGTGTCCGCGCTGGTCGCCGATCTCCTCGGGGACATGGCCGAGCAGTCGGTGCCCCGCGCGGACACCGGGAGCGTGCTCGGCGATCTGCGGGCCAACGCCGATCTCGTCCGGCGGACGCTTGCCGATCCCCGGCAGGGGGCGCTGTTCCGGGCCGTGATCGCCGCGGGGGCCTGTGACGCGCGGACCGCGGAGGCGGTGCGGAGGTTCTACGAGGTGCGGGTCGCCGAGTGGGCGCCCTGTGTCGAACAGGGCGTTGTTCGGGGGGAGTTGCCGGAGGGGACGGATGCGGCGGCGGTCGTCCGGGCGGTTTCCGCTCCGCTGTATTACGGGTTGCTCACCCGGGGGGTGGTGCCGGGTGTCGCCGATGCGGAGGGGGCTGCCTGTGCGGCGGTGGCCGCCGCTCAGGCGGGGGTGTTCGTCGTACGCGGGTGAGTATCGGTGGCCCCGGGCTGGGGCGGGCGAGGGGGGTTTCGCCCCCGCCGCCCCTACCCTTCCCGACCCCCGGGGCTCCGCCCCGGACCCCGCTCCTCAAACGCCGGAGGGGCTGGATTTCTCGCCGGAGGAGCTGCGTTCTCGGCCGGATCCTTGGCTGCGTTCTCGGCTGGGTTCTTGGCTGGATCCTTAGCTGGGCTCTCGGCTGGGTTCTTCAGCCTCGGCCAGTTCTTCCGCCAGGATCCGTGCCGCCCGTTCCGTTTCCGCGAAGCCCACGTACAAGGGCGTGAAGCCGAAGCGGAGGATGTCGGGGTGGCGGAAGTCGCCCACCACGCCCCGGGCGACGAGGCGTTTCATCACGGGGCCGGCGTCCGCGCAGCGCAGGGCGACCTGGCTGCCGCGTTCCGCGTGGGCGGACGGGGTCACCGGCTCGACGCGGCCCTCGGGGACGTACGCGGCGACGCACTCCAGGAAGAAGTCCGTCAGCGCGAGGGACTTGGCGCGGACGGCCTCGACGGAGACGCCGTCCCACACCTCAAGTGCCGCTTCCAGGGCCAGCATCGACAGGATGTCCGGCGTGCCGACCCGGCCGCGCCGGGCGCCCGGCGCGGGCTCGTAGGCGGGGCTCATGCCGAAGGGCTCGGCGTGCGAGTTCCAGCCGGGCAGCGGGGAGTCGAAACGGTCCTGGAGACCGGCGCGCACGTACAGGTACGCCGGTGAACCGGGGCCGCCGTTCAGGTACTTGTAGGTGCAGCCGACCGCCAGGTCCACGCCGTGTTCGTCCAGGCCGACCGGCAGGGCGCCCGCGCTGTGGCACAGGTCCCAGACCGCGAGCGCGCCGGCCGCGTGGATCGCCGCCGTGAGACCGGGCAGGTCGTACTGCCGGCCGGTGCGGTAGTCGACGTGGTTGAGGAGGACCGCCGCCGTGCGGGAGGTGAGGGCGGAGGGGACCTCGGACGGTTCCACCGGCCGCAGCTGACACCCCGTCAGGCGGGCGGCGGACGCGGCGATGTAGCCGTCGGTGGGGAACGTCGTCGCGTCGACCAGGATCTCGTCCCGGCCCTCGGCGGCCAGCCGGACCGCGCCGACCAGGGCCTTGAAGACGTTCACGCTGGTCGAGTCGCCGACCACGATCTGGCCGGGCGCGGCGCCGACGAGCGGGGCGATCCGGTCGCCGATCCGCTCCGGCGCCGTCCACCAGCCGCTCTCCTCCCAGGAGCGGATGCGCAGTTCGCCCCACTGGCGGCGGACCACGTCCTCGACCCGGCCAGGCACGTCCACCGGCAGCGCGCCCAGCGAGTTGCCGTCCAGGTACACCACGTCGTCCAGGACGAACCGCTCGCGCAGCTTGCCGAGTTCGTCGGCGGCGTCCAGCGCCGCCGCGCGCTCGGCCAGGGACTCGGGGGCTCGCTCAGACATGGGACCTCGCCGTCCACAGCTCGGGGAACACGTTCTTCTGCGCGCGCTTCTCCAGCCAGGCGACCCCGGCGGAGCCGCCCGTGCCGGTCTTCGAGCCCATCGCGCGGCGGGTGGCCACGAGATGGTCGTTGCGCCAGCGCCACACCAGTTCGGCCACGTCCGTCAACGCCTCGCCGAGACGGGCGAGTTCGTCGCTCTCCTCGCCCGCGTACAGCGCCGTCCAGACGGCCTCCACCTCGGGGGAGGGCTCGTAGCGCCGGGACACGTCGCGCTCCAGCACGGCGGCCGGGACCGGGTGGCCGCGCCGGGCGAGGAGGCGCAGCACCTCGTCGTAGAGGCTCGGCTCGTGCAGCGCCTTCTCCAGCTCGGCGTGCACCCTCGGGGCGCCCCGGTGCGGGACGAGCATCGACGCGGACTTCTCGCCGAGCAGGAACTCCATGCGGCGGTACATCGCGGACTGGAAGCCGGAGCCCTCGCCGAGGGCCGAGCGGTAGGAGTTGAACTGGGCGGGGGTGAGCTGTCCGAGGGGCCGCCAGGACGCGTTCAGCGCCTCCAGCTCCCGTACCGAACGCTTCAGGGCGGCCACCGCGACGGGGATGTCGTCCGAGCGCAGGGCGCGCGCGGCCGTCTCCCACTCGTGGACGATGACCGTGAACCACAGCTCCATGACCTGGGTCGTCACCAGGAAGACCATCTCTCCGGGGTCGTCGGAGAGGGTGTGCTGGAGGTGGGTGAGCACGTCGGCCTGTACGTAGTCCTCGTACGGGGTCGTGCCCTGGAAGTCGAGATGCGGGGTCTCGGGCTCCTGAGCCGGCGCGGGCTGAGCCTGGTGGGACATCGCTGTCTCCTGCAATGTGCTCCGGGTAGCGGTCCGCCCCTGCCGTTACCGACACGGGGGCCCCGGTCCCCATCGGGCATCCTCCACAATCGTGCCCCGAAACCGCAAGGTCCGCCTGGTCACACCAGGCGGACCCGCGTCAGCGCCGCCCCCGGCGGGCGGCTCCTGCTAGCCCAGCGTCTGGGCCGCCGTCGGCGAGGAGTCCTTCAGGAACTGGCTGCACCGCTCGTACTCCTCCTGCTCGCCGATCGCCTGCGCGGCGCGGGCGAGGGCGTGCAGGGCGCGCAGGAAGCCGCGGTTCGGCTCGTGCTCCCAGGGCACCGGCCCGTGCCCCTTCCACCCGCTGCGGCGCAGGGAGTCCAGACCACGGTGGTAGCCCGTACGGGCGTAGGCGTACGACTCGACGACGCTGCCCCGCTCGAACGCCTCGTCGGCGAGCTGCGCCCAGGCGAGTGAGGAGGTGGGGTACTTGGCGGCGACATCGGCGGGCGCCGCACCACTCGCCAGCAGCTCACGCGGCTCCGGATCGTCGGGCAGATGGGTCGGGGGCGGTCCCCCGAGGAGGTTCTCGTGAATCGTCATGGGTTCCAGTCTGGCCCATACGGTCCCGTCGGCCGTCCTCGGCGGCGGGGCGGACGTCCTCCCGGGAAAGCCGGGGCCGGGTCAGGGGGTCGCGCCGGTGCCGGGAGCCGCCGGGCCCGGGGTTCCGAGAGTGTCCCGGGAGGCGTGCCGGGGTTCCAGTGGGGGTGCCAGGACCGAGCCGTGGGTGTGGCACTCGGGGCGGCGGCAGCCCGGCGTCGGACGGCGCACCGTCGTGAACGCCAGCACCGCGCCGACCACCAGCACTCCCGCGCACAACGGCATCGCCCGCCGGAACGCCGCGTCGAACGCGTCCGCCGAGCGGTAGGCCTCCGAACTCATCCCGGTGAGCACCGGCAGCGCGGCCACCGCGACGAGCCCGGCCGCGCGCGCCGCCGCGTTGTTGATCCCGCTCGCCAGACCGGCCCGCCCGGTGTCCACCGAGGCCAGCACCGTCGCGGTCAGCGGCGCGACCAGGGTGACCATCCCGAGGCCCATTACCAGCAGCGCGGGCAGCACGTCCGCGAGATACGAGGCGTCCTCGCCCACCCGCAGCATCAGCAGCATCCCGGCCGCGCACAGCAGCGGCCCCGCCGTGAGCGGGATACGCGGCCCGATCCGCTGGGCGAGTTCGCCGGAGCGGGCGGAGAACAGCAGCATCAGGACGGTGGTCGGCAGCAGGGCCGTACCGGCGCCGAGCGCGGAGTAACCGGCGACCACCTGGAGCTGGAGGGCGGTCAGGAAGAAGAAGCCGCCGAACGCCGCGTAGACGCACAGGGTCACCAGGTTCACGGCGGTGAACTGGCGGGACGCGAAGATGTCCGGCGGCATCATCGGATCGGGCCGGCGCCGCTCCACCCGTACGAAGGCCGCCCCCGCCGCCACCCCCGCCACGGCGGTCACCGGCACGAGCACGGAGCCGCCGCGCGCCTCGATCAGCGCGTACGTCACGAGGGCGAGGGCGAGCGCGCAGAGGACCGCGCCGAGCACGTCGAACCGGCGGTGCGGCGGGACACCCGGGGCACCCGGGGCACCTGTGGCACTCGGGACGCCTGTGCCACCTGCGGCACCTGTGGCACCGGGGACGCCTGTGCCACCGGCGGCACTGGTGACGCCCGTACCGCCGCCGGCCGCCGTACCACCGCTGACACCCGTACCGCCGCCGGCCTCCGTACCACCGCCGACACCCGTACCGCCTGTGACGCCCATGGCGCCGGTGCCCTCCGACTCGGGGACGTGCCGCAGGGCGACCGGCACGCAGAGCAGCGCGACGGGGATGTTCAGCAGGAAGACCCAGCGCCAGCCCGGCCCGTCCACCAGCCAGCCGCCGAGGAAGGGCCCGACGGCGGCCCCGACGCCCCCGAACCCCGACCACAGGCCGACGGCCCGCGCCCGGTCGTCCGGATGGAAGGAGGCCTGGATGATCGCCAGCGAGCCGGGGGTGAGCAGCGCCCCGCCGACGCCCTGGAGGACCCGGGCCGCGATGAGCACGTCCACGTTCGGCGCGAGTCCGCAGGCCAGGGAGGCGGCGGCGAACCACACCACGCCGATGACGAAGACCTTCCGGCGCCCGAACCGGTCGCCGAGCGAGCCGCCGAGCAGGATCAGCCCGGCCAGCGTGATCATGTAGCCGTTGACGGTCCATTGGAGCGCGGCGAGGCTCGCGTCCAGGTCGCGGCCGATGGCCGGCAGGGCGACGTTGACGACCGTCGAGTCCAGCAGGGCCATGCTGGAGCCGAGCACCGTGGTCAGCAGGACCCACTTCCCCGCCGGGGAGGCGATCCGCACGGCCGACGCGTCGTCCCGCTCGGGCACAGCCATACCTCGGAGCATACGGAAGGGCCCGGTACCGCGCCGGGTACCGGGCCCTTCCGTGGACGACCGGCGACCGCTACTTGAGGCGGGTGCCCGTGGAGCGCAGCGCGGCGCAGGCCTCGGTGACGCGCGTGGCCATGCCGGCCTCGGCGAGCTTGCCCCAGGTGCGCGGGTCGTACTTCGACTTGGTGCCGACCTCGCCGTCGACCTTCAGGACACCGTCGTAGTTGCGGAACATGTGGTCCACGACCGGGCGGGTGAAGGCGTACTGGGTGTCGGTGTCGAGGTTCATCTTCACGACGCCGTTCTCCAGCGCGGTGGCGATCTCCTCGGCGGTGGAGCCGGAGCCGCCGTGGAAGACGAAGTCGAACGGGTTCGCCTTGCCGTACTTGGCGGCGACACCCTCCTGGAGGTCCTTGAGCAGCTCGGGGCGGAGCACGACGTTGCCCGGCTTGTACACGCCGTGCACGTTGCCGAAGGACGCGGCCAGCAGGTAGCGGCCCTTCTCGCCCAGGCCGAGGGCCTCGGCGGTGCGCAGCGCGTCCTCGACGGTCGTGTACAGCGAGTCGTTGATCTCGTGGCTGACGCCGTCCTCCTCGCCGCCGGTGGGGGTGATCTCCACCTCGAGGATGATCTTCGCGGCGGCGGCCTTGGCGAGCAGCTCCTGGCCGATGGCCAGGTTGTCGGCGAGGGTCTCGGCGGAGCCGTCCCACATGTGCGACTGGAACAGCGGGTCGCGGCCCTGGGCGACGCGCTCGGCGGAGACCTCCAGCAGCGGGCGTACGTAGCCGTCGAGCTTGTCCTTGGGACAGTGGTCCGTGTGCAGCGCGACCGTGATGTCGTACTTGGCGGCGACGATGTGCGCGAACTCGGCGAGGGCGACGGCGCCGGTCACCATGTCCTTGTTGTACTGGCCGCCCAGGAACTCCGCGCCACCGGTGGAGATCTGGATGATGCCGTCGCTCTCCGCCTCCGCGAAGCCGCGCAGCGCAGCGTGCAGGGTCTGCGACGAGGTCACGTTGATGGCCGGGTAGGCGAACTTGCCTGCCTTCGCCCGGTCGAGCATCTCGGCGTAGACCTCGGGGGTTGCGATGGGCATCTGTCCGCTCCTTGTATGTGCGGGTCTGCGTACTGCTGCTGCCGTACGGACTTGGGGCGACGTCATCGTCGGCCCCATCTTTCCAGACGTGCCCGGATGTGCCGCACCCCGCGTCCGGCATACGGGACCCCGCGTCCGGCGGGGTCCCGGGCGGGCGTCGTCAGCCGAGGCCCAACTCGTCCTTGGAGTAGGCGAAGAGGTACGGGACTCCGGCGCCCGCCTCGATCTTCTCGGCGGCGCCGGTGGCGCGGTCCACGATCGTCGCGACGGCGACGACCTCGGCGCCCGCCTCCCGGACCGCCTGGACCGCTTCGAGCGGGGAGC
This sequence comes from Streptomyces sp. NPDC007084, assembly GCF_040703595.1. NCBI lineage: Bacteria > Bacillati > Actinomycetota > Actinomycetes > Kitasatosporales > Streptomycetaceae > Streptomyces > Streptomyces sp. NPDC007084. The sequence goes on along the minus strand of NZ_JBEYFY010000009.1, from coordinate 59,579 downwards.
CGCCCGTGGTGGAGGTGTCCTCGACCACGAGGACGCGCCGGCCCTTGATCTCCGGGCCCTCGACGCGGCGCTGCAGGCCGTGCGCCTTGGCGGCCTTGCGGACCACGAACGAGTCGACCTTGCGGCCGCGCGCGGCGGCGGCGTGCAGCATGGCCGTGCCGACGGGGTCGGCGCCCATGGTGAGGCCGCCGACCGCGTCGTAGTCGAGGTGCCCGGTCAGGTCGAGGAGGACCTGACCGACGAGGGGGGCGGCCTCGCCGTCCAGCGTGATCCGGCGCAGGTCCACGTAATAGTCGGCTTCCAGACCCGAGGAGAGGGTCACCTTGCCGTGCACCACGGCCTTGTCCTTGATCTGCTGCAGCAGCGCGCCGCGTACGTCACTCATGCCGCCAGCTTAGAGGCGCCGCCAGGTCCAGGTCATGGCGGCTTCGAGGGGCTCGATGGGGGTGACCAGGCGCGGGAGGGTGTTGAGGCCGTTCGGCGGGCCAGTCTGCGGTTCCACGCAGACGGCGGCCTCCTGCTCGTCGTAGACGACGGCCCACTGCTCGCGGCTGGTGACCTTCAGCTCCAGGCGCTCCGGCCAGGTGAGGGTGACGTCGACGCCGTCGGGCATGCCGAAGCAGTCGTCCCAGGGGCCGGGCCGGGGGTCGACGCGGCGGCCGGTGGGCAGGTGGTCGTCGCCGCGCTCCTCCTGCCAGGCGGGCAGGAAGTCGAGCCGCGCGTCCGCGCCGCCGTCGCCCAGGTTCCGGTTGAACCAGGGGTGCCAGCCGACCTGCGCGGGGAACGAGTCCCCGTACGTCTCCACGGACAGCGTGACCGTCAGCGCGTCCCCGGTGAGGGCGAAGGCCTGCGTGACCCGGCCGGGGTGCGGCCAGGGTTCCACCAGGTCGTACGTGATCACGGCCTCGTCGGCGGCGACGCGGGCCGTGCGCCAGGCGCCGTCGCGGGCGGTGCCGTGGATGGCGTGCGGCGGGGAGTTGAGCGGCATCTGCCGGACGGTCGCCCCGTCGAGGAACCGCCCGTCCCGAATCCGCCCGCACCACGGCACCATCGGGAAGCACCCGAACTTGGCCCCCTGCCGCAGCAGTTCCACACCCCCGACCCGCAAACTCCCAAGGCGCCCCCCGTTCCCAGGCGCCACAACCACCTCCGCGTCACCCGCGGCCAACGCGATCTCTCCGTTACTCACCACGGGCCCGACCCTACTGGTCGGGGTGGGGGGTGGGGGCGGACCCGGGGAGGGTTGGCCGACTGGGGGTCAGGGGTGAGGGCTTCCGGACCGGGGCCGGGGGTGAGGGCTTCCGGACCGGGGGTCGGGGGTGAGGGCCTCCGGACCGGGGGTCGGGGGTGAGGGCCTCCGGACCGGGGGTCGGGGGTGAGGGCCTCCGGACCGGG
>NZ_JBEYFY010000009.1:0-58084 GCF_040703595.1 Streptomyces sp. NPDC007084 | reverse complement strand
CGGGGGTCGGGGGTGAGGGCCTCCGGACCGGGGGTCGGGGGTGAGGGCCTCCGGACCGGGGGTCGGGGGTGAGGGCCTCCGGACCGGGGGTCGGGAGGTGGGTGCCGGGGCGGCGGGCGGATGGGGCCGAGCGGAGGCCGGCGGACCGGCGGGCCGGGGCGAACTGGGGGCGGGGGCCGAGGTCAGCGGTCCGGGGCGGGCGACCCTAGGGACAGGCGACCCGGGGGGGCGGGGGACCCGGGCGGGGGACCGGGGGGGCGGGAGCGGGACGCTGAGAGCGGGCGAGCAGGGGTCGACGGGGCGAGCGGGAACCGGCAGGCCGGGACGAGTCGGCGGACGGGGGCCCGAGGCGAGCGGCCTGAGGCGGACGACCGGGGACGGCGAGAGCGGGACGCCGAGAACGGGACGCCGGGAGCCGGACGCCGGGAGCGGCGGGTGAGCGGGGTCGACGGGGGCAGCCGGGGGCCGGTGCTGGGACCGGAGCCCGAGATGTCCGGGACCGAAGGGCCGAAGGCGGACCGGCGCCGGGAAGTCGGGGCATGCGCGGGCCGCCCCATGCCCGCGCCACTCCGACACCTTCGCGGCGACGCGCGGGCTACGCCGTCCAGGGCGTGTCGTTCGGATCAGGTGGCGCCGGAGTGCGGCGCCTTGTCGGCTGGGCCGAGCGGGGCAGGGTGCGTGCAGCCGCAAGGCGGAGGAGAACGACGACGCGGAGCGTCGGCAACCGACGACAACGCCGCTGGGGGTACCCCCAGCTCGAAGAGCTTGGGGAAGTGCGTGCCCTGCCCTGCGGTCCGCAGCCTGATCCAAACGACGCGACCTAGCGGCGCCTGCGCAAGGCCCGGGACACCGCGATGGCCGACGCCACGGCGAGGGCCGCCGCCGGGGCCGCCCAGCGGAGGGTGGCTCGGGCTGCCGTCGCCTCCGGCGGCGGGACGGGGGCGTAGCGGCCACGCGGCGGTGCGTGGTCGACCTCCTCCGCGCTGCGCCCGATCATCGTCCGGCGCGCGTGGGCCGCCTCGGCCATCGCGTCCTCCGCCCCCGGCTCACCCTCGCCGAAGGCGTCTCCCCCGAAGTCCCCGAAGTCGTCGTCCTCGGCGCCCGGCTCCAGGGACGGGGGCGGCACCGGTGCCTCGAAGATCCCGGACCCGTCAGCGCCGGGCAGGGACTCGGCAGGGTCTTCGGCATCCGGTTCGACTCCTCCGCCGGACACCGGCGCGCTCTCGCCCCGCGCGTCCGGGGCGGTTTCCGGGGCGGGCTCGGGCTCGGTGACGGGCTCGGGCTCGGTGACGGGCTCGGGCTCGGGCTCGGTGACGGTCTCGTCTCCGGGTTCCGGCGCCGGGGTGTCGCCGGAGGCCTGCTCCTCCCCGGGCTGGGGGGTGGAGGCCGCCAGGGACTGGGTGAAGCGGGTCAGGAGGCGGTGGGCCGTCGTGGTGACCGCGTCCGGGGGGAGTCCGGTGACGCGGCCGTCGGCGGACGCCGTACCCCCGTAGACGACCGTCGTACCGCCTTCGGCGGGGACCAGCCGCAAGGTGAGCGCCAGTTTCACCGCTCCCCCGCCGCGCGCCTCCGTACCGTCGCCCTCGACCGCGTACGAACCGTCCTCCCGGGCGGTGACCCGCAGGGCCCCGCGGTAGGTGATCGTATGACCGGCGACGCGGACCTTCAGGCGTCCGGCGACCCGTACGGGCTCCGTGCGCGCGTCGCCGGGGCCCGCCGACGCGTCCTGCTGGAGCCCCGGGACGGCGCGGGCCACCCGGACGGGGTCGGCCAGGGCCTCTCTGAGCGGGCCGGCCGGAAACGGAACGAACACCTCATGCTCCATGTCAGCCGAGCCTACCCAGCGAGCCCCGAACCGCACCCGACTATGCCGGGATTCCCGGGCGCGGTGCTCAGTCGGCGTACCGCGGGTGCACCAGCGTGGAGGGCGGCGGAGGCGGGGACGGCCGGCCGCGGCCGGCCGCGCGGGCGTCCGCCGTCAGGCCCGCCTGGGTGAGGGTGCGCGGCCGGGGCCCGGCGGCGGCGAGCCGCAGCGGCGCGGGCGAGCGGGCGGCCAGGACGAACCCCCAGTCGCCGGGCGCGCCCCCCGCCTCGCCGCTGGTGCGGTCCGGGCCGGTGGCGAACCCGGAGTCCCGCCCGGCGACCCGGTAGGGGGTGGTGCGCAGACCGGCCGCCCGGAGCGTGGCCTCGACCGTCCAGAACACCCGCTGCCGCCCGGCGAACGGCCCCGCGTGCACGACAAGCCGCCCGCGCGGGGCGAGAACGCGGCGGGCGAGACCGTAGAACTCCTGCGAGTACAGCTTCGTGCTCGCGGTGATCCCCGGATCGGGCAGGTCCGAGACCACCACGTCGTACGTGGACGGCGTCCCGCGCAGCCAGGTGAACGCGTCCGCGGTCACCTCGTGCACCCGCGGGTCGGCGTACGCGTGCCGGTTGAGCGCGGTGAGCGCGCTGTCGTGGCGGGCGAGCCGGACGACGTCCGGGTCGATCTCCACGATGTCGACCCGCCGCACCCCGGGATGGCGCAGCACCTCCCGGGCGGCGAGCCCGTCCCCGCCGCCGAGGATGAGCACGCGCGCGTGCGGCCCGTTCATCGCGGGGTGCACGAGCGCCTCGTGGTAGCGGTCCTCGTCCCGGCCGCTGAACCGCAGCCGGCCGTCGAGGAAGAGGTGCAGCGGGTGCCCCCGGGTGCCGCCCGCGAGGACGACCTCCTGGACGCCGCCGCTCAGCGCGACCCGCACGTCACCCCCGTACACGGCGTGCCGCGCGGCCCGTTCGAAGTCGTCGACGAGGACGGCCGCGGCGGCGAGCAGGCCGAGGACGACGACGTTGGCGACGAGCAGCGTCCAGCGGGCCCGGCGGCTCAGGTCCTTGCGGAACAGGCCGAGGACCAGGGCGCCGCCCGCGACCGCGTTGACCGTGCCGGTGAGCAGCGCGCCGGTGAGCTGGCCGAGCAGCGGCAGCAGCAGGAACGGGAAGGCGAGGCCGCCGACGAGGGCGCCCACGTAGTCGGCGGCGAACAGGTCGGCGACCGCGCCGCCCGGGTCCTGGCGGCGGATGCGCTGTATCAACTCCATGAGGAGGGGGACCTCGGCGCCGATGAGCAGGCCGATGGCGAGCGAGAACGCCACCAGCAGCCAGCGGGAGCCGTCCGCCCACAGGCCGCCCCAGCCGCCGGTCCAGGCGAACGCCGCGTACAGGGCCATCGCGCTGCATCCGCCGACCAGCGCGAGCGCCGCCTCGACCGCGCCGAACCCGGCGGCGGCGCGCGGGCGCAGCCGTTTGGCGGCCAGCGAGCCGATCCCCATGGCGAAGACCATGACGGACAGGACGACGGAGGCCTGGGTGACGGAGTCGCCGATCAAGTACGAGGCGAGGGCGACGAGTTCCAGTTCGTACACCAGTCCGCAGGCCGCGCAGACGAACACGCCGGCGAGGACGAGGAACCGGCCGACGCCCGGGCGGACGGGCAGCCGCGCCTGGCCCTGGACGCCCCAGGGCGGCGGCGCGCCGGGCGGGGCAGGCGCGTGCGGGTCGATCACGTTGCGAACGCTACGTCACGGTGCCACCGCGCTTCGTCACCCACACGTGTGGAAAGCGTTGCGCTTTATGGCAGGCGGTCCGGGGCGGGCATCTTCCCCGCGAGGCGGGCCTCCATGCACGGCCCGGAACTGCGGACCGGAAACTCCGGCCCCTTGGACACAGACCTTCGGCCTCGCGCCGCCCACTCCAGCGCCACTCCACGTCGGCCTGAGCGTCGGCCCGGGCGTCGACTTCCACATCGGCCTCCGCCCCGCGAGCCGGCGGCCCTCAGACCCCCGACGCGCTGAGGACGTCCGCGCGGACCCCCACCCGCGTACGCGTCGCGACCAACTGGCCGTCCTGCGGGTACGCGTGCCAGGTGCGCCAGTGGACCTGCCCGTCGTGGCGGTGGGCGAGCATCGCGGTGAAGGCGTGCGGGCTGCCGGGGAAGACGCCGGCCAGACCGTGCGGGTGGTCCGCGACCAGGGCGAGCAACTCCTGGGCGCGGCCCGCGAAGGAGCCGGGCGACAGGACCTCGACGCGGGCCGCGAACTCGTACTCCCAGTCGCCGAACTGCTTGGCGACGCCGAGCGGCAGGGGCGTGCTGCTGCCGGGGATGCAGGCGACGGTCTCCGAACAGGTGCCCCGCTCCTCCTCCAGGAGCACCTGGTGGGACGCGCCGAGCAGTCTCAACTGGAGGTTCGCCCCGTTCAGTTCGAGATCGAGGGTGGCGAGGGCAGGCAGCGGCTCGCGGCCCAGCGCCCAGGCGAGATCGGCCGCGCGCGTGTCGGTGTACGAGGTGTTCAGGGTCGTGAGCATGGGTCGGCTCCGCTAGCACGCAAAGGTGAGGTGGGGTTCCGGCGCAGCCGGTCAGAACCGGGGGACGGCCCGGTCAGCCCGGCCGGAAGGGCGTTCGGCCCAGGGCTGCTTCGGTCAACTACCAGGGCTGCTTCGGTGATTTAGAGGGAATCATGAACGGTGGCACCACCACAGCGTTTTTACCCAACTTCGTGCGGTTTCCATCCCCCCGAGGGCTGCACAGCTCAACTGTTCAACTACGGCGTACGCCCGGGGGTACGAAAGCGCCCGCCGGCAGTGATCTGCCGACGGGCACTCCCGTGCGCCGGACGCGCATTCCCGTGGGGAAGAACGCGCCCTCCCCTTGGGCACCCGCGCCGTCCCCTCGGGCACCCGCGCCGTCCCCCCGGGAACCGCGGGCCGGCGGTAGGGCAGGCTGCCCCGCGTCAGCTGCCTCCGCCGCATCCGCCGCCACCGCACGAGGACCCGCCTCCGCAGGACGAGCCTCCGCACGACGAGTGACCCCCGCAGGAGTGACCCCCGTGGCCTCCGTGATGACCGCCGGACGATCCGCCCGAGGAACAGGACGCGCTGCCGCCCGCCGCGGCCCCGCCACCGGCCCACCAACTGCTGTCACCGCTGCTCCCGGAATTGCTTCCGGACCGCCCGCCGAACCCCCGCTTCCGCTTGCTCCCCCCGCTCGCGGCCTTCAAGACCACGACGAGCAGGACGACCGCCACGATGACGCCGAAAACCATGACGCCCCCTCCTTCCGTTCCCCGGAAGCGGCCCCCCGTGGGCCGTGCTTCTCGATGTCCATCCGTACGTGCCAGGGGGATGCCCTCCCCCACGACCGCCCAAAGCAGAGTTGAGCAAGTCCTGAGCATCCGGGATTCGCCGGGGGGAACAGGGCCGGAACATCGCCGGGCGGCGCGCGGGCGTCAGCTCAGGTCGCGGGTTGCCAGGCGGCGCCCGGCGGAGTCGGTGACGACGAGGTTCCAGGCCGTTCCGTCGCCGTCGCCGCCTCCGTTGCCGTCGCCGCCGTCCCACCAGGTGGCGAAGGCGTCGGCCAGGCTCCCGACCTCCGCCGTCGCCGTCTTGGCGGTGTAGGTGTCGGCCGGCTCGTCGTCGTACTGCGATCGAATCGGCGTGCGAGGCGAGGTCGGTAGACGGTGTCGGCAAAAGGTCTCGGCAAACGGTCTCGGCAGGACGGCTGAGGGCCGCGCCCCCGGTCCGCGCGGGCCGGTTGAGGACTGCTCGCCTTCGGCGGAGGATGGCCCGCATGACCTCCAGCGCGCGCCCCCTGCTGAACCGCCGCCTCGCCGAGTTCGGGACGACGATCTTCGCCGAGATGTCCGCCCTCGCGGCCGGCACCGGGTCGATCAACCTCGGCCAGGGCTTCCCCGACACCGACGGCCCCGAGGAGATCCGCGAGGCGGCCGTCCGGGCGCTGCGGGACGGGCGCGGCAACCAGTACCCGCCGGGCCCCGGCATCCCCGAACTCCGCGCCGCCGTCGCCGCGCACCAGGAACGCCGCTACGGCCTGTCCTACGACCCCGACACCGAGGTCCTGGTCACGGCGGGCGCCACCGAGGCCATCGCCGCCGCGCTGCTCGCGCTCCTCGAACCGGGCGACGAGGTGATCGCCCTGGAGCCGTACTACGACTCGTACGCGGCCTCCATCGCCCTGGCGGGCGGCACCCGCGTCCCGGTGACCCTGCGCCCCGAGGACGCCGCCCCCGCCCCGGACGGCACCCCGCACCGCCGCTTCCGGCTCGACCTGGACGAACTGCGCGACGCGGTCACCGACCGGACCCGGCTGCTGCTCCTCAACACCCCGCACAACCCGACCGGCACCGTCCTGACCCGCGCCGAGCTGACCGAGATCGCCCGGCTCGCCGTCGAGCGGGACCTGCTCGTGGTGACGGACGAGGTCTACGAGCACCTGGTCTTCGACGACGCCGAGCACATCCCGCTCGCCACCCTCCCGGGAATGCGCGAGCGGACGGTCACCATCGGCAGCGCGGGCAAGACGTTCTCCTTCACCGGCTGGAAGGTCGGCTGGGTGACCGCGCCGCCGGCCCTCGTCGGCGCCGTACGCTCGGCGAAGCAGTTCCTCACGTACGTGGCGTCGGGGCCCTTCCAGTACGCCGTCGCCGAGGCGCTCGCGCTGCCGGACAGCTACTTCGAGGAGTTCCGCGCGGACATGCTGCGCAAGCGGGACGTGCTGGCGGCGGGCCTCACCGACGCGGGCTTCTCGGTGTTCCGGCCGCAGGGCACGTACTTCATCACCACCGACATCCGCCCGCTCGGCGAGTCGGACGGCTTCGCCTTCTGCCGCGCGCTGCCCGAACGGGCCGGCGTCGTCGCCATCCCGAACGCCGTCTTCTACGACCACCGGGACGCGGGCGCCCCCTTCGTACGGTTCGCGTTCTGCAAGCGCACGGACGTCCTGGAAGAGGCCGCGCGCCGGCTCAAGGCCGCCTGGTAGCCCAGCGCACGGCCGGAACCGCCGGGGCTCCCTAGCATCGGCGCCCGGCCGCGTACGGGCGGCACGCCGGGGGGCGCGGAACGGCACCCGCACGGGGGATCACGGCTCGCGAACACCCGGCGGGGGTCGCAGAGTTCGGGTGTGACCCAGCCGACCACCCTCGCCCGCCCCGCGCTCCCGGAGGCCGGCGAACCCGCCGTCAGCCCCGCCGGCCACCCCTCCCGCGCCGGGCGCGCCGGCCGCGTCCGGCCGTCCCACATGATGACCGCGCTGGGCCTGTTCGCCGCCGCGCGCGTCACCGGCGTCCTCGTGCTCGCCGCGACCGCCTGGGCGACCGGCCGGCACCCGGCGGCCCTGCTCGCGCGGTCCTGGGACTCGCTCTGGTACCTGCGGATCGCGGCGCACGGCTACGGCCGCACACTCCACTTCCGCCCCGGCGTCGTCTACAGCGACCTCGCCTTCTTCCCGCTCTACCCGGCCCTCGTACGCGCCGTCACCACGCTCACTCCGCTCAACGCGAGCACCGCCGGACTGCTGGTCTCCTGGCTCGCGGCGGCGGTCGCCGCGTGCGGGGTGTACGCGGTCGGGGCACGGCTGCGCGGCCGGGCGGTCGGCACCGCGCTGGTCCTGCTCTGGGCGCTGCTGCCGCACTCCGTGGTGCTGTCGATGGCGTACACCGAGCCCGTGCTGACCGCCTTCGCCGCCTGGTCGCTGTACGCCGTGCTCGACGGGCGCTGGCTGTGGGCCGGAACGCTCGCCGCGCTCGCCGGACTCACCCGGCCGAACGGCTTCGCGGTGGCCGCCGCGGTCCTCGCGGCGGCGCTGTGCGAGGCCGTGCGCCGGCGCGGAAAGGTTTCCCACAGGTTGTGGACGGGCGCGGCGCTCGCCCCGCTCGGCTGGGCGGGCTACGTGCTGTGGGTCGGCCGCCGCGAGGGCGACCCGCTCGGCGGCTACTTCGCGGTGCAGCGGCGCTGGGGCTCGCGTTTCGACCTCGGCGCGGGCGCCCTCCACTTCGTCCGGCACCTGCTGACGCACGGCGGCCGGTTCGTGTTCCCCATGACGCTGGTGATCGTGGCCGCGGCCGTCCTGCTGTACGCGCTGCTGCTCGCGGACCGGGCACCGCTGCCGCTGCTGGTGCACAGCGGGGTCCTGCTGCTGGTCGCGCTGGGCGGCTCGGGCTTCTTCGCGTCGAAGCCGCGCTTCCTGCTGCCCGCGTTCCCGCTGCTGCTGCCGCTGGCCTCCGCCCTGGTCAGGACGGCGAGAGCCCGGCCCTGGCACGCGACCCTGGTGGTCGGTGCCCTGGCCGGGCTCTCGTTCGCCTACGGCGCGTATCTCGTCGTGGTCGCGCACACACCGCTGTAGGCGCACAGCGCTCCGTCCACGCGGGGGTGCGCCGGCGCGCGGCCGAGGCGGGGGACTACTCCCCGTCGTCCTCGGGCTTCTCCGCCTCGTTGATCTCCTGCTCAAGGCCGAGCTGCTCGACGAGCCACTTGTCGAACTCGATGGCCGCGCGCACCCAGCTCACCGTGGAGGACACGAAGTGCTCCAGGCTGACGCCGGTGCCGATCAGCATCTGCGCCTCGCCGATCAGGCGGACGGTGCCGTCGTCGTGCGTGTGGGTGTAGACCTTCGGCCACAGGGTGCGGCGGTTCCAGTCGTCGATCGACTCGAGGAGCGCGGGCTTCTCCTCCAGCTGGTGCGGCCGGTCGTAGAACGTCCGCACCGAGAAGACCTGCTGGTCACCCTCGCCGCGGAACATGAAGTACGTACGGAACTCCTCCCACGGCGCCGCGAGGTCACCCTCGTCGTCGACGACGTACTTCAGCTCCATCTGCTCCAGGAGCTGCTTCACGAGGTCCTGATCCGGGACCACGGGGCCCGCGGGGCCGCCGGGCTGCGGCTCGGGCTGGCCCCCGAAGTTCGGAATCGAGGACGGGTCGATGCTCACCGTGTATTTCCCTTCGTACGGATCCTGCCATCCTCCCCCATGCGGGGCGGGGGGTGGCAACCCCTGGCCGGGCCTGTCCGCCGGGGGCTGACAAGATCCGGTCACACGGGTGCGTCGGGCCAGGTGGCGATGGGCCGCGGGGGTATGGCGGGTGACGCGGCGGCGCCGCGGGGATGAACACGCACATGTCGGTCTCCGGCGGCCGAAAGCACCCCGCCCCGGGCCGGAAGCGACCAGGCCGTCCGAGGCCGCACACACCGAGGACACACCGAGGACACACCGAGGGCCCGCGGTGAGCACACCGCGGGCCCTCGGCCGGAATCCGTACTCCGGTCACGGCGACCGGTCACGCTCCGGGCACGGCGACCGGCCGCGCTCCGGTCACGGCGACCGGCCGCGCTCCGGTTACAGCGTCTTGCCGGTCGCCGGTCCCACGATCAGGCCGTCGCCGAAGGCGTCCACCCGGACCGTGTCGCCGTCCTTGACCTCGCCGGCCAGGATCTCCTTGGCCAGCCGGTCGCCGATGGCGGTCTGGACGAGGCGGCGCAGCGGGCGCGCCCCGTACGCCGGGTCGTTGCCCTCCGCGGCGAGCCACGCCAGGGCCGCGTCGCTGACCTCCAGGGTGAGCCGGCGCTCCGCGAGCCGCTTGGCGAGCCGGTCGATCTGGAGCCGGGCGATCCGGCTCAGCTCGTCCTTGGAGAGGGCCGAGAAGACCACCAGGTCGTCGAGCCGGTTGAGGAACTCCGGCTTGAAGGAGGCCCGGACCACCTCCAAGACCTGTTCCTTCTTCTCCACCTCGCTCGTCAACGGGTCCACGAGGTAGTGGCTGCCCAGGTTCGAGGTGAGGACCAGGATGGTGTTGCGGAAGTCGACCGTACGGCCCTGACCGTCCGTCAGCCGCCCGTCGTCCAGCACCTGGAGCAGCACGTCGAAGACCTCGGGGTGCGCCTTCTCCACCTCGTCCAGCAGGATGACGCTGTACGGGCGCCGCCGCACCGCCTCGGTGAGCTGGCCGCCCTCCTCGTACCCGACGTAGCCGGGCGGGGCGCCGACCAGCCGGGCGACGCTGTGCTTCTCCCCGTACTCCGACATGTCGATACGGACCATCGCCCGCTCGTCGTCGAAGAGGAAGTCGGCCAGCGCCTTGGCGAGTTCGGTCTTGCCGACACCCGTCGGGCCGAGGAACAGGAAGGAGCCGGTGGGGCGGTCCGGGTCGGCGATGCCGGCGCGGGTGCGGCGCACCGCGTCGGAGACGGCGGCCACCGCCTCGGTCTGACCGATCAGCCGGCGGCCCAACTCCTCCTCCATGCGCAGGAGTTTCTGGGTCTCGCCCTCCAGGAGGCGTCCGGCGGGGATGCCGGTCCAGGAGCCCACGACGTCCGCGATGTCGTCCGGCCCGACCTCCTCCTTGACCATGGTGTCCCGGCCGACTTCCTCCTCGGCCTCCGACGCCTCCTCCAAGTCCCTTTCCAGGGTGGGGATCTCGCCGTAGAGCAGCTTGGAGGCGGTGTCGAAGTCGCCGTCGCGCTGGGCGCGTTCGGCCTGGCCGCGCAGTTCGTCCAGCTTCTCCTTCAGCTCACCGACGCGGTTGAGGGACTGCTTCTCCTTCTCCCAGCGGGCGGTGAGGCCGCGCAGCTCCTCCTCCTTGTCGGCGAGGTCGCGGCGCAGCTTGTCCAGCCGCTCCCGGCTGGCCGCGTCGGTCTCCTTGCCGATCGCCAGCTCCTCCATCCGCAGCCGGTCCACGGCCCGCTGGAGTTCGTCGATCTCGACGGGGGACGAGTCGATCTCCATGCGCAGCCGGGAGGCGGCCTCGTCGACCAGGTCGATGGCCTTGTCGGGCAGGAAGCGGGAGGTGATGTAGCGGTCGGAGAGGGTCGCGGCGGCGACCAGCGCGCGGTCGGCGATCTGGACCTTGTGGTGGGCCTCGTAGCGTCCCTTGAGTCCGCGCAGGATGGCGATGGTGTCCTCGACGCTCGGCTCGGCGACCAGCACCTGCTGGAAGCGCCGCTCCAGCGCCGGGTCCTTCTCGATCCGCTCGCGGTACTCGTCCAGGGTGGTGGCGCCGACCATGCGCAGCTCACCGCGGGCGAGCATGGGCTTGAGCATGTTGCCGGCGTCCATGGCGGAGTCGCCGCCCGCGCCGGCCCCGACGACGGTGTGCAGCTCGTCGATGAAGGTGATGACCTGCCCGTCGGAGTCCTTGATCTCCGCGAGCACGGTCTTCAGCCGCTCCTCGAACTCACCGCGGTACTTCGCCCCGGCGACCATGGCGCCGAGGTCGAGGGAGACGAGCCGCTTGTCCTTCAGGGACTCGGGGACGTCACCCTTGACGATCCGCTGGGCGAGGCCCTCCACGACGGCGGTCTTGCCGACGCCGGGCTCGCCGATGAGCACCGGGTTGTTCTTGGTGCGGCGGGACAGCACCTGCACCACGCGGCGGATCTCCTGGTCCCGGCCGATGACCGGGTCGAGCTTGCCCTCCCGCGCGGCGGCGGTGAAGTCCGTACCGAACTTTTCGAGCGCCTTGTACTGGCCCTCGGGATCCGGGGTCGTCACCCGGCGCCCTCCCCTGGTCTTCTGGAACGCCTCCAGCAGCTTTTTCGCACTGGCGCCCTGCTGCGAGAGTACGTCGCCGCTCTGGCCGCCCTTCGCGGCGATCCCGATGAGCAGGTGCTCGGTGGAGATGAACTCGTCGCCCAGATCCTTGGCCCGCTCGGCGGCGTCCGCGATGACGGCGAGCAGTTCTCGGTTGGGCTGCGGGGGCGCGACGGTGGAACCGGCCACGCTGGGCAGCGCGGCGAGCACGCGCTCGGCGCCGGTCCGTACGGAGGCCTGGTCGGCCTCGACCGCGGCCAGCAGGTCGATGATGTTCTCGTTGTCCTGCCCCTCCAGCAGAGCGAGCAGCAGGTGGGCGGGGGTGAGGTCCGGGTGTCCCTCCGTCACTGCACGGCTGCTGGCCGCGTTGATCGCGTCCCGGCTCCTGTTGGTCAGCTCGGCGTCCACTTTCGCGTTCTCCTCCTCCTGGTCTCCGACCGTTGCCTGACAGCGACAACGTGCACAAACTTGAGTCTATTCCACTCAAGGCTGGAGCGGGGCGGAAAAAGACCCGCGGGGCGTAGATTCAGGCCTCATGGCTTCCCCTCCCGTGGACCCGCGCCGGCCCGACGCCGCCTACCTGCGCTTCTGGCGTGAGCGCCACCTGTGCACCCTGACGACCCTGCGGCGCGACGGCACCCCGCACGTGGTGCCGGTCGGTGTCACCTACGACCCCGAGGCCGGGCTCGCCCGGATCATCACCGGCGGCGGCACGGCGAAGGCCGCGCATGTGCGGGCGGCGGGTCCCGAGGGGGCGCGCGTGGCGGTCTGCCAGGTGGACGGCCGGCGCTGGGCGACGCTGGAGGGGCTGGCCCGGGTGTCCGCCGACCCGCGGCGGGTCTCGGAGGCGGAGCGCCGCTACACCGAGCGCTACGAGAAGGTGCCGGCCCCGAACCCGGCGCGCGTGGTCATCGAGATCGAGCTGACGAAGGCGCTCGGCCACGGCTGAGGGGCGACGGCTCCCGGACACGGCCGAGGAGACGCAGGTGCCCGCTCACGGCTGGGACCGGCTGCGGCAGGCGTACCGGTGGCGGAAGGCGCCCGCTCGCGGCCGTACGGACGGGCCCGCTCGGCTACGGCTGGTTTCAGCCCTTGCGGGGATCGGCGGAAACCCGGAGATTTCCGGGAAAACTGCAGCGGCGTCACCGTGTTCAGGTCACGGTGACGCCGCTGCGGGGGGAAGTACCTGCGCGATCTACTACGACGGGGGAATCGCGTCAGGCACTGCGGGGGGTGGCTGCGATGGTCTCTACATCGGGGATGTCCGGCCCGGTCAGCCGGTGGTCGCGCTGGTCGAGGTTCACGAAGATCATTCCGTAGCGGATGGCACACCGTACTGGCTGCGGCGCCCCCCGAGGCCGCCGCAGACACCGATAGGCCCGTACGTCCTCGTCGTCGTCGCGCGTGACGACGACGGGCTCACCGAAAACGGTCACCATCAGCGAGTCACCGCTGTGGGGGATGGCGGTGACCAGGTCGATGAAGTGCCAGCCGGAGCGGTACGCGGTAGCCATCTCGCGGCGGAACGAACGGTCGTCGGGTGGTGTAGTCATGAGTCCACTGAAGCCTTCGTGACGTCACTCGAAGCACTGCCGGCCGGAGCCACGAAACCCCAGCCGCTGTCAGCCAGCACGATCGTCTTCGCCCTGCCCCAGCCACTGTCGGCCAGGACGACCTTCGGCGCGTTGCCCCAACCGCTGTCGGCCAGGTCCGTCCGTACGTTGCCCCAACCGCTGTCGGCGGGAAGCGCCTTGACCACATGGCCCCAGCCGCTGTCGGCGGGGACCGCCTTGGCCGCGTTGCCCCAGCCACTGTCCAGAGCGGGGACCGCCGTTGCCGCGTTGCCCCAGCCGCTGTCCAGGGCGGGAAGCGCCTTCGCCACATTGCCCCAGCCACTGTCGGCAGGCAGTGCCTTCGCCGCGTTGCCCCAGCCGCTGTCGGCGGGAAGCGCCTTGGCCGCGTTGCCCCAGCCACTGTCCAGAGCGAGATCCGCCGGCCCGTTGCCCCAGCCACTGTCCAGGGAGAGAACCGCGGGTGCGCTGCCCCAGCCACTGTCCGGTGGTGCCGAGGTGGTCGACGACCCCCCTGCCGCGAGACCCACACCACTCAGGGCCCCGACAGCCACAACCGCGGAGAAAGCGGTGGCAAGTACCGAGCGAAGCATTCTCCTGTACATAGTCGGCTTCGTCCTCACTTGATCGGATCCTCTCCCCCGGTAATGAAGACGATGTCTCATTCAGGCACGTCACCACCACCGACACGATGCATCATGTTCCTGCATGTTCAGGACCCTGGGGGGTGGCGATTTGCCCATAGAACGCACAAACCAGACACATCCCCATCCCGTCACGGAGCTTTGTGACGAAGGGGCACGCTTGTACACGAGCGCTTTGAGCACGGGACGGATCGCCCGGGCCGAAACGACGGCGGCGCCATGCCTGCTGGAGTTCGCCCTGCTGCGCCCCGATCCCGACGACTCGACCTGGCTGCGCCCGGTGCCGCCGTCCATCGCGCTCACCCAGCGCCTCCACCCTATTGAGCGCGAGATCCAGGACCGCAGACGGCGCACCATCGAACTGACCGAATCATTCGAGCCGTTCATGATGGTCAGCGCCATGGCGCCCGCCCCCACCCACGCCATCACCGTGCTGGAGGGCATCGACCGGATCAACGCCGCGCTCGACGTCGCGACCTCCGAGTGCCACACGGAGATGCTCACCATCCAGCCCGGCGGGCGCCGCAGCGAGCACATCCTGAACCAGGCCCTCGAACGGGACCGCCCGCTCACCGACCGGGGCGTCCGCATCCGCACGCTCTACCAGCACACCGTCCGCTACAGCCAGGGCACCGCCGCCTACATGGACCGGATAGCCAGCGGAAAGATCGAGATCCGCACGCTGGAGGAGCTGATCGAGCGGCTCATCGTCTGCGACGGCACGGTCGCCTTCATCCCCGCCAGCGACGACAACCAGTTCGCCCTCGAACTGCGCCACCCCGGCCTGGTCCGCTATCTCACCCGGGTCTTCGAGCAGCTCTGGCGCCGCGCCACCCCGCTGCGCGAGGAAGTCCCCTACGAGTCCACCCCGGACGGCATCACGGGCGTCCAGCGCTCCATAGCCAAGCTGCTCATCGAGGGTCACGTGGACGAGGCGATCGCCCGCCGGCTCGGGATGAACGTCCGCACCTGCCGGGCCCACATCGCCAAGCTGGCGGCCTCCCTGGGCAGCGGCAGCCGCGCCCAACTCGGCTTCCTGATAGCCCAGTCGGGCATCCTGGAACAGGAACACTGACCGGCGTACGACCAGCTCAGCGGGCGCCCGCTCACCGCGCGGCCCGCTCGACGGGCGCCGGTTCACCGCGCGGCTCCCTCGGCGGCGCCCGCTCACCGCGCGGCCCACTCGACGCCCGGCCCACTCGACGCCCGGCCCGCTCAGCGCGCGGTCGGCGAGCCCTGACCCGGCACCCCCGGCACCCCCGGAACCCCCGGCAGCCCGGGGACACCGGCGCCCCCGGAACCGGCCGTAGGGCCCGTGGCGTCGGGACTTGTGGCGGCGGACCCCGTCGCGGCGGACCCCAGGCCGGAAGCGGCGGAAGCCGACGGACCGGCCGGCGCGGGCGGCGCGCCCGGAGTGCCCGGAGTGCCCGGTGCCGCCGGAGGACGCACGGTGACCGTCTCCGGCTCGGCCGCGCGCGGCGGCCCGTCCAGACCCGCCTGCGCGATCCGCACGCCCAACTGCGTCCGGCTGGCCGCCCCCAGCGTCTCGGAGAGCCGGGCGATATGGGCCCGGCAGGTGCGCACGCTGATCCCGAGCCGCTCCGCGACCACCGCGTCCTGATGCCCCTCCGCGAGCAGCGCGGCGATCGACCGTTCGCGGTGGGTGATGCCCTCGATGCCCGTGGACGGCAGCGGCGAGGCCAGCGGGATCGCGAGGCGCCACAGCCGCTCGAACACGGTGACCAGGTAGTCGATCAGCGCCGGGTGGCGCAGTTCCAGCGCGATGGTCCGGTCGGAGTTGGCCGGGATGAAGGCGACCTTGCGGTCGAAGAGGATGAGCCGCTCCACGACCTCGTCGAGCGTCCGCGCCTCGGCCGCGTCGCCCATCAACTCCATGTAGTTCAGCAGGCCTTGGCCGTGCCGGGCCACATGGGTGTAGAGGTCGCGCATGCGCACCCCGCGCCGGCGCATCTCCAGCGCCCGGTGCAGGCCCTCCACCAGCTCGTCCTCGCGCCGGATGCCGCCGGGCTGGACGGTGAGGACCTCGCTCGCGCACTCCTCGGTCGCCTTGTCCATGGCGGCCCGGATACGCGGCAGTCCGTCCAGGACGCGGATCGCGGCGCCCTCCGCCGGTGCCTGGACCCGGCCGCCGAGCCCGGCGTACCACTCGAAGGCGGAGACCGCGTCGCCCACCCGCGCCTGGCTCGCGCTGACCTCCTCGTACACCCCGCGCAGCAGCCGGGTCATGACCTCCTGGGGGGAGGTCGGCACCAGCCAGTCCATGTCGTCGGGGTCGGGGTGCAGCAGCGCCAGTTCCAGCAGGCACGGCACCGGGTCGGCGTCGTCGCGGGGCACCCGGCCGCGCCGTACCGCCCGTGAGTACACCCGGTCGCCGGCCTCGCACAGTCGGTCAGCGCCGTGCGGATGCCCGTCCCTCCCGTGCCCGGCCATCTCCCACCTCTGGCTCCAGCTCCGACCCCTGGCGTGAGCCCCGCGTCAGGGCGTCCTTCGCAGCGCAACTATGCGCGGACGCGTCCGGCACCGCAACACGGCTGTGCGGCGCCGGCGCGGCCGTTCGCCCCCTCTGGTCACCATAAATCCGCACCTCCACCGCGCGGCTTGCAACAAGCTGCAAGCCGCGCTCCCCGAAGGCACCTTTCAGGGGTGAACCGGCCCGTGGCCGGCCGCCCCGCGCGCGGCGTGCGGCTGGCCGGATATCTCCGTTCCCGGCGGTAGCACCACGAAGGCCCGGGGCGATGCCCCGGGCCTTCGTGTCGTGTGGCCTTCCCCGGGCGCCAGAGCGCCTCGCCCGCGCTGCGGGAGCCCTGGGGCCGCCGCGGGCCTACTTGAGCTTCAGCGCGTCGCAGGCCGCCTTGTAGGGGGCGGTGCAGATCTGCCTGACCGTGTAGATGTCGTCCTGGAGGACGGTGTCCTGGATGTTGTCCGCCGTCAGGTCGACCACGGGCACGAGCTGCGCCGGAATGTCCTTGTTGGTCGGGCTGCTGACCTTGTCGCGGGTGAGCGCGTCGAACTCGATCGAGCGGCCCTGGACCCGGGCGACCGCCATCTCGGCGGCGGCGCTGGCCTCCTGCGGGTACGACTTGTAGACGCTCATGAACTGGTCGCCCTTGAGAATGCGCTGCACGGCGACGAGTTCGGCGTCCTGGCCGGTGACCGGCGGCACCTTGCTGACACCCGCGCTCTTCAGGGTGTCGATGACCGCGCCGGCGATGCCGTCGTTGGCGGCGTACACCCCGGCGATGTTGTCGAGGCCGACCTCCTGGATCGCCTTCTCCATGTTGGCCTTGGCGTTGACCGGGTTCCAGTCCTTGGTGTCGTACGACTGGGCGACGATCGCCTTGTCCTTCAGCTCGGACTCGGCGCCGGCCTTGAACTGCGCCGCGTTCGGGTCGGTCGTCGCGCCGTTCATCATGATGATCTTCTTCGTCGCGGAGTTGGCGCCGAGCGCGCCGACCAGGGCCTTGCCCTGGACCTCGCCGACCAGCTCGTTGTCGAAGGAGATGTACGCGTCGATCGGGCCCTGCGCCAGCCGGTCGTAGGCGATGACGGGGATGCCGGCGTCCTTGGCCTTCTTCACGCCCTTGGCGATCGACTTCGAGTCCACCGCGTCGAGCAGGATGACGTCGACCTTGTCGTCCACCATCCGCTGGAGCTGGGTGAGCTGCTTGGCGGCGTCCTGCTCGGCGTTGGCGTACTCCACCTCGCCCTTGCCCTCGGTGAGCTTCTCGACCTGCTCCTTGATGATCGGGTGGTCGAACTTCTCGTAACGGGTGTTCTCCTTCTCCGGGAGAAGGAGGCCCACCTTGATGTCGTCTCCCTTGGTGGGGCTGGCCTTGGCGTCGCTCCCGCCGAGCCCGTCCACGACCCCGCAGCCGGCGAGGGAGAGAGCGACGGCCGACGAGGCCAGGGATATGACGGTACGACGGAGACCGGTGTTACGAGTGTTCACATCAGGTGCCTTCCGGGCGAGGTTGCAGCATTGCGACCCAGGTGGCTGAAAGCCAACGCGGCGATCACCTCAGCGTCAAGGAGTAGCCACTTAACGAGATGGCAACAGCGTTCCGTGTTCCACAAGTGAACACGGTGGGAAGAGATGACGCCCGTGGTTCCGGCAATCCCCTCGACTTCACCTTCTGTCATCCACAGAAGGGCCGGGCGCGCGGATCGGACACGGACCGTAGCCGCGCCCGGCACGGCCATCCGGACGAAAGCGGTCAACTCGGCCTTTCCGGCCGGGACATCAAGATCGAGCCACTTTCCCGGAACACGCGAGCGGGGGCCCGGAGGTCGAACCTCCGGGCCCCCGCTCGGGTGCTTCGGTCATGCCGCCGGTCACTGCTCCGGCGACCGCTTGGGCCGCCAGACCACCAGCGCGCTCGTCTGCTGGACCTCCTGGTACGGGACCAGGTCCCGCCGGTAGGAGGCGTGCACCGCGGCCTCGCGCTGCTGCATGGTCGCCGCCGCCCCGTCGAGCGCGGACTGCAGCTCGGCGACCCGGGACTGGAGCGCCGCGACCTGGTTCTCCAGCTCGATGATGCGCTTGATGCCGGCCAGGTTGATGCCCTCGTCCTGCGACAACTGCTGCACGGTGCGCAGGAGTTCGATGTCGCGGGCCGAGTAGCGCCGGCCCCGGCCGGCCGTGCGGTCGGGGGAGACCAGGCCGAGCCGGTCGTACTGGCGCAGGGTCTGCGGGTGCAGTCCGGAGAGCTGGGCGGCCACCGAGATGACGTAGACCGGCGTCTCCTCGGTCAGTTCGTACGGGTTGCGCCGCCGACCGGTGGTGTCCATGGCTCCGTCATACTCCCTTCGCGGCCTGGAACAGCTCCGCCCGCGGGTCCTCGTCCGCGGTCGCCTCGCGATACGCCTCCAGCGCGTCACGAGCCTTTCCCGACACGTCCTTGGGGACCGCCACCTCGACGGTGACCAGCAGGTCGCCGCGGGTGCCGTCCTTGCGGACCGCGCCCTTGCCCCGGGCGCGCATGGTGCGTCCGTTGGGCGTGCCCGGCGGCAGCTTCAGCGTCACCGCGGGTCCGCCCAGCGTGGGCACCTTCACCTCGCCGCCGAGCGCCGCCTCCGTGAAGGTGACCGGCACCGTGACGGTGAGGTTGTCGCCCTTGCGGCCGAAGACCGGGTGGGCGTCCACGTGGACCGTGACGTACAGGTCGCCGGAGGGGCCGCCCCGCTCGCCGGGCGCGCCCTTGCCGCGCAGCCGGATCCGCTGGCCGTCGCTGACGCCCGCGGGGATCCGCACCTGCATCGTCCGGGACGACTTGGCCCGGCCGCTGCCCTTGCAGACCTCGCAGGGGTTCTCCGAGATCAGGCCGCGACCCTTGCAGTCCGGGCACGGGTCGGTGAGCGAGAAGCCACCGCCCGAGCCGCGGGCGACCTGGCCGGTGCCGACACACGTCGGGCACACCCGGGGTGTGCCGTTGGCGTCGCCGGTGCCCGAACAGGCCTTGCACGGCGCCTGCGAGGTCATGCGCAGCGGAACGGTCGCGCCGTCCACCGCCTCGGTGAAGCTCAGCGTCACCTCGGTGTCGATGTCCTGGCCGCGCCGGGGCTGCGTACGCGTTCCCGTACCGGCTCCGCCGCGGTTGAACAGGCCCCCGAAGACGTCCCCGATGCCGCCGCCGAAGCCACCGGCTCCGCCGGCCTGGCCGCCGCCCGGGCCGCCGCCTCCGAAGAGGTCGCCCAGGTCGAAGTTGAAGTTGCCGCCGCCCGCGCCCGGCCCCGGGCGGAAACCGCCGTTGCCGAAGAGGGCGCGCGCCTCGTCGTACTCCTTGCGCTTCTTGGGGTCGCCGAGGACGTCGTTCGCCTCGGAGATCTCCTTGAAGCGCTCCTCGGCCTTGGTGTTGCCCTTGTTGGCGTCCGGGTGGTTCTCGCGGGCGAGCTTCCGGTACGCCTTCTTGATCTCGGCCTCGGTGGCGTCCTTGGGGACGCCGAGGACCTTGTAGAAGTCCTTCTCGATGAAGTCCTTGGTGCTCATCCCCGACGTCCCTCCTTCCTCACGTGTTCAAGCTCAGCCCTCGTCCGGGCCACCGCTCTCCTTGTCCTTGGCGGTCTCGGCCGCCTCGGCCGACTCCTCGGCCTTGACCGTCTGTGCCCCGGGCTGCGGTTCGGCGACGGCCACCCGCGCGGGGCGGATGGTGCGCTCGCCGAAGCGATACCCCGGCTGCAGAATCGCCACGCACGTCGTCTCCGTGACGTCCGGCGCGTACGAGTGCATCAGGGCCTCGTGGATCGTCGGGTCGAAGGGCTCGCCCTCCTTGCCGAACTGCTGGAGCCCCATCTTGGCCGCGACGGTCTCCAGCGACTCGGCGACGGACTTGAATCCGCCGACGAGTTCGCCGTGCTCCCGCGCGCGGCCGATGTCGTCGAGCACGGGCAGCAGCTCGGTCAGGAGGTTCGCCACGGCGATCTCCTTGACCGCGATCCGGTCACGCTCGACACGGCGGCGGTAGTTCTGGAACTCGGCCTGGAGGCGCTGGAGGTCGGCGGTGCGCTCGGCGAGACCCGTGCGTGCCTGGTCCAGCTGGGCCGTCAGGCCCGCGAGCTGTGCGCTGTCGTCCCCGTCCGGGGCCGCCGCCCCCTCCGCAGAGGGGGTGGCGGCCTTCGGGTCGGCGTCGTCGGAGGTGGCGCCGGAGGGGACGTCGGGCTGCTCTTCGAAGCCCGGGGTCTCCTCCGTCACGCGGCACCGTCCTTACGGTCCTCGTCGACGATCTCGGCGTCGACGACGTCCTCGTCAGCACCGTCGGCCTTCGGGGCACCGGCGCCCGGGGCGTCGCCGCCCGCGGCCTGCGCCGCCTGGGCGTCGGCGTACATGGCCTGGCCCAGCTTCTGCGAGACGGCGGCGACCTTCTCGGTGGCCGTGCGGATCTCGGCGGTGTCCTCGCCCTTGAGCGCGGCCTTCAGCTCCTCGACGGAGGACTCGACCTCGGTCTTGACCTCGCCGGGAACCTTGTCCTCGTTGTCCTTGAGGAACTTCTCCGTCTGGTAGACGAGCTGCTCGCCCTGGTTGCGGGTCTCGGCGGCCTCGCGGCGGGCGTGGTCCTCCTCCGCGTACTTCTCGGCCTCCTGGCGCATCCGGTCGACCTCGTCCTTCGGCAGCGAGGAGCCGCCGGTGACGGTCATCTTCTGCTCCTTGCCCGTGCCCAGGTCCTTCGCGGTCACGTGCATGATGCCGTTGGCGTCGATGTCGAAGGCGACCTCGATCTGCGGAACGCCACGCGGGGCCGGCGGCAGACCGGTCAGCTCGAACATCCCGAGCTTCTTGTTGTACGCCGCGATCTCGCGCTCGCCCTGGTAGACCTGGATCTGCACGGACGGCTGGTTGTCCTCGGCCGTCGTGAAGATCTCGGAACGCTTGGTCGGGATCGTGGTGTTGCGCTCGATGAGCTTGGTCATGATCCCTCCCTTGGTCTCGATGCCGAGGGACAGCGGGGTGACGTCGAGCAGCAGGACGTCCTTGACCTCGCCCTTGAGGACACCGGCCTGGAGGGCGGCGCCGATGGCGACGACCTCGTCCGGGTTCACACCCTTGTTGGCCTCGTTGCCACCGGTCAGCTCCTTGACCAGCTCGGCGACGGCGGGCATACGGGTGGAGCCACCGACGAGAACGACGTGGTCGATCTCGGAGAGGTTGATCCCGGCGTCCTTGATGACGTTGTGGAACGGCGTCTTGCAGCGCTCCAGCAGGTCGGCCGTGAGCTGCTGGAACTGGGCGCGGGTGAGCTTCTCGTCCAGGTGCAGCGGGCCCTCGGCGGAGGCCGTGATGTAGGGCAGGTTGATCGTGGTCTCGGTGGACGAGGACAGCTCGATCTTGGCCTTCTCGGCGGCCTCGCGGAGGCGCTGGAGGGCCATCTTGTCCTTGGACAGGTCCACGCCGTGACCGGCCTGGAACTGCTTGACCAGGTAGTCCATGACGCGCTGATCCCAGTCGTCACCACCGAGGTGGTTGTCGCCGTTGGTGGCCTTCACCTCGACGACGCCGTCACCGATCTCCAGGAGGGACACGTCGAAGGTGCCGCCGCCGAGGTCGAAGACGAGGATCGTCTGGTCGTCCTTGTCGAGGCCGTACGCCAGGGCGGCGGCGGTCGGCTCGTTCACGATGCGCAGGACGTTCAGGCCCGCGATCTCGCCGGCCTCCTTCGTCGCCTGACGCTCGGAGTCGTTGAAGTACGCCGGGACGGTGATGACCGCGTCGGTCACCTTCTCGCCCAGGTAGGCCTCGGCGTCGCGCTTCAGCTTCTGCAGGATGAAGGCGCTCATCTGCTGCGGGTTGAAGCTCTTGCCGTCGAGGTCGATCTTCCAGTCCGTGCCCATGTGGCGCTTGACGGAGCGGATGGTCCGGTCCACGTTCGTGACCGCCTGGCGCTTGGCGACCTCGCCGACCAGCACCTCACCGTTCTTCGCGAAGGCGACGACGGACGGCGTGGTCCTGGCGCCCTCGGCGTTGGTGATCACGGTGGGCTCGCCGCCCTCCAGAACGCTGACGACGGAGTTAGTCGTGCCCAGGTCGATGCCGACCGCACGTGCCATTTCGATTCCTCCAACAATGACTTGAGTGGAACAGGCTCAAGTGTGCACGACGTCGGCCGCCCGGTCAACAGACATGAGTCAGACAGACTCAACTCTTATCCGCTCCTTACACGCAGGAAGCGTCTGACCTGCGGTTTTCACAGGGAGCTAGGGGGTTTTCACCGCTCCGGCCACGGCCCCGTTCGGCACATCCGCCGCGACACGGGGGCCTCCCGGCCGGCGCGCGATGCCCGTGACGGGTCCCCCGGGAGCGGGGATCGCATGCGTACGGGACCGGGGTCGCGGGCCCGCCCGGCGCGGACGGGGCCCCGGACGGAGGGCGCCCGCGGCGGCCACGAGGAGCACGGCCCCGGCCACCCACCAGGCCGCGCCGGCCCCGAGCCGGCCGAGATCGATGCCCAGCCCGACGAGCGCACCCGCGAACGCGGCGAGCCCCACCACGACCATGACGCCCTGCCGAGTCAGTCCCGCGCGGCGCAGCCGGTGCACCAGATGGTCGGGCGCGGAGCGCAGCACCGGCCGCCCGGCGCGCCGCCGGGACACCAGGACCAGGAGGGCGTCGGCGCTGACCACCGCGGTCAGCGCGAACCCGGCGCCGATCCCCGGTCCGGCGGGCCGCTCCGCGTGCACCAGCACCACCGCCGAGGCCAGCACGAACCCGGCGAACTGGGAGCCGCACCGGCCGGCCGCGATCCGGGCCGGCGGCCAGCCGTGCATGAGGAAGCCGGTGAGCGCGGCGGCCAGCACGCTGAGCAGCGCCGCGAGCCCGTCCATCACCTCGGCCGCCGCGCAGCCGCTGAGCGCGAACGCGGTGACGACCCCGACGGTCCCGAGCACCCCGTCGGACTGGTCGAGCGAGCGGAAGGCGCGGGTGACGAAGACGATCCAGCCGGCCGCGAGCACCGCGCCGGGCGCGCCCAGGGCGTCGTACGGCACGGCGAGCAGGGCGGCGCCGGCGAGGGCGGTCAGCCGCAGCAGGGGCGGTACGGGCAGCAGGTCGGCGGCGAGACCGGCCAGCGCGACCACCAGGGCGGCGATCAGCAGGCGGCCGGCCTCCGGGCCGAGCGGGGCGACGCCGGTCCAGTCCCCGGCGCAGCCGACGAGGGCCGTCGCGCCCGCCACGGCGATACCGCCGAGCACGGGGAGCCGCCGCTCCCGGCCGGGCGGGGCGGCCTGGCCGGGCGGGGCGGCCTGGCCGGGCGGGGCGGACGAACCGCGTGAACCGGGCGGACTGGGCGAACCGGGTGAACCGGCGGAGGCGGACGGGCGGGGCCGGGGCGGGCCGGAGAGGAGCCCCGGCCCGCCGGCCGCGCCGAGGCGCAGGGCGAGCGACCGCAGGAGGGCGGTGAGCGCGGCGGTCAGGAGCAGAGCGGCCGTGGCGGCCGCGATTCCGTACAGCACATCGCTAATTTAGGGGTAATTGTCACAGTATTGTGCGAATAACACGATCGGCTTTACGTGTCGCGCCGGACCCTCGGGCCGAACCGCCCCCGAACCGTCCCCGAACCGTCCCCGAACAGGGCACGGAGACGGCGGAACCGGGGCCGGCGCACTCCGGAGCCGAGAAACGGCCGCCCGTCCGCCCGCCACGCGCCCCACTCAGGTTTGCCTCAGCGACGCAGATCACCGCACCGCTGGCTACAGTGCGGCGGAAGAAGTGGGTAGTCTCAGACGGACTGCATAAGTTACCGCTTAGTAATCACTTCGAGGTCCGCCTCGAAGAACACCTCGCAGGCCCGAGGAGCCCCCGAATGCAACTCGCCGCGATCGTCGTGTCGCTGGTCCTGACCGTGGTCGGCGTCGCGCTGATCGCGCGGGCCGTCGCACAGATCTACCGGTTCATCAAGCTCGGCCAGCCCGTTCCCGCCGGCAGCCGCACCGACGACTGGAAGGCCCGCACCGTCACGCTGGCCAAGGAGTTCGTCGGCCACACCCGGATGAACCGGTGGGGGATCATCGGCGTCGCGCACTGGTTCGTCGCCGTCGGCTTCCTGACCCTGGGCCTGACGATCGTCACCGCCTACGGCCAGCTCTTCAAGGCCGACTGGACGCTCCCGGTGCTCGGCGGCTGGCTCCCCTACGAGCTGTACACCGAGTTCATCGCGCTGTTCACGACCCTCGGCATCCTCGTGCTGATCGCGGTCCGGCAGCTCAACCGGCCGTCCAAGCCGGGCCGCAAGTCGCGCTTCGCGGGCTCCAAGACCGGCCAGGCCTACTTCGTCGAGGCCGTGATCCTCGTCATCGGCCTCGCCATCATGACCCTGCGCGGCCTGGAGGGCGCCCTGCACGGCGTCGACCACTACGAGGCCGCGTACTGGGCCTCGTACCCCCTGGTCGCCGCCTTCAAGGGGCTCAGCCTCGGCACCCTCCAGACGCTGGTCTACCTGACCGCCATGATCAAGCTCGGCGTCACCATGGGCTGGGCGATCACGGTCGGCCTGAACACCAACATGGGTGTCGCCTGGCACCGCTTCCTGGCCTTCCCGAACATCTGGTTCAAGCGCGACGCCAAGGGCGCGACCGCCCTCGGCGAGCTGCTCCCGATGACCAGCGGCGGCAAGCCGATCGACTTCACCGACCCCGGTGAGGACGACGTCTTCGGCGTCTCCCAGGTCGAGCAGTTCTCCTGGAAGGGCCTGCTCGACTTCTCCACCTGCACCGAGTGCGGCCGCTGCCAGTCGCAGTGCCCCGCCTGGAACACCGGCAAGCCGCTCTCCCCGAAGCTCCTCATCATGTCGCTGCGCGACCACGCGCACGCCAAGGCGCCCTACCTGCTGGCCGGCGGCGGCAAGACCATGGAGGGCGAGGAGAAGGCCTCCGCTGAGCAGCTCAAGGACGTCCCCGCCGCCGCCCTCGCCGAGGCCGAGCGCCCCCTCATCGGCACCGCCGAGGAGAACGGCGTGATCGACCCCGACGTCCTGTGGTCCTGCACCACCTGCGGCGCCTGCGTCGAGCAGTGCCCGGTCGACATCGAGCACATCGACCACATCGTCGACATGCGCCGCTACCAGGTGATGATCGAGAGCGCGTTCCCCTCCGAGGCGGGCACGATGCTCAAGAACCTGGAGAAGAAGGGCAACCCCTGGGGCCTCGCCAAGAAGCAGCGCCTGGAGTGGACCAAGGAGGTCGACTTCGAGATCCCCGTCGTCGGCCGCGACATCGAGGACCTCACCGAGGTCGAGTACCTCTACTGGGTCGGCTGCGCCGGCGCCCTGGAGGACCGCGCCAAGAAGACCACCAAGGCCTTCGCGGAGCTGCTGCACATGGCGGGCGTCAAGTTCGCGATCATGGGCGGCGACGAGAAGTGCACCGGCGACTCCGCCCGCCGCCTCGGCAACGAGCCCCTCTTCCAGGAGCTCGGCATGGAGAACGTCATGTCCCTCAACGCCGCCTTCGGCGAGGAGATGGACGAGGACGGCAAGGTCGTGCCCGAGTCGGCGAAGCCCCGGTCGGCCAAGAAGATCGTCGCCACCTGCCCGCACTGCCTCAACACCATCGGCAACGAGTACCCGCAGCTCGGCGGCGACTACGAGGTCATCCACCACACCCAGCTTCTCCAGCACCTCATCGACGAGGGCAAGCTGCTCCCGGTGACCCCGGTCGAGGGCCTCATCACGTACCACGACCCGTGCTACCTGGGCCGCCACAACAAGGTCTACACGCCGCCGCGCGAGATCATGTCCGCCGTCCCGGGCCTGCGCCAGCAGGAGATGCACCGCCACAAGGAGCGCGGCTTCTGCTGCGGCGCCGGAGGCGCGCGCATGTGGATGGAGGAGCGGATCGGCAAGCGCATCAACAACGAGCGCGTCGACGAGGCCCTCTCCCTCAACCCGGACATCGTCTCCACCGCCTGCCCGTTCTGCCTCGTCATGCTGACCGACTCGGTCAACGGCAAGAAGAACGACGGCAAGGCCAAGGAGTCCGTCCAGGTCGTCGACGTGGCCCAGCTCCTGCTGGACTCGGTCAAGACGCCGCTGGACACCGACTCCGGCGACGACGAGCCCCCGGCGGGCACGGCGGACTCGGAGAACGCCCCGGAACCGGAGCCGGTCAAGTAACGCGGCCGGCCCTCGCCGCGCGCACGCCGGCCGGCCCCACCGACGCCGACGCCCCCGTGTCCCCCCGACACGGGGGCGTCGCCGTGCGTCGCCGTTCCCGGGGCGGGCGGACGGCGGCGGGGGCCTCACGTCCCGGGAGGGACACGTCAGCGCGCCGGCGGCAGGCGCTCCATCCCGGAAAGGACACACCAGCGCACCGGCGGCAGGCGCTGATGCGTCCGGAAAGGACACACCAACGCGCCGGGAACGGGCGCCTCACTCCCGTATCGGGATTCCTCGAACGCACGTACAACCCTCGTCGCCCACCAGCGGTCTTCTGTTCGCCGATCACCCGGTGAACTGCCGGACCACCGCGGTCGAACGCGGGCGGCCGGAGCCCCGGGACTGGTCGGACCACCTGCTCACCACGGTCCCTGCTTCCGTCTCCCGGAGTCCCGTCTTGCACAAGCGCACCCTGCTGTCGGCCGTCGCGATCACCGCCGGCCTGCTCACCGCCCTTCCGGCCGCCACGGCCACCCCGGCCGCCGCCGCGCCCTCCGGACTCGCCGGGGACTTCAACGGCGACGGGCACCGCGACCTGGCGATCGCCGCTCCGCTCGGCAAGGTCTCCGGCAAGTCCGGCGCCGGCTACGTCGCCGTGGTCTACGGCACCGCGCACGGGCTCGACACCGCCAAGCGGCAGATCATCAGCCAGGCCACGAGCGGTATCCCGGGCACCCCGGAGTCGTACGACTACTTCGGCGACCGGCTGACCACGGGTGACATGGACGGCGACGGCTACACGGACATCGTCGTCGGCGTGCACGGCGAGCGGATCGGCTCCACCGACTCGTCCGGCACCCTCACCGTGCTGTGGGGCAGCGCGAGCGGGATCAAGTCCGGCACCGACATCGCCTCCCCGCTGCCGCGCTACCGCAACGAACTGGGCTGGGAGGTGGCCGCCGGCGACTTCGACGGGGACGGCCACACCGACCTGGCCGCCGCGAACAACGCCACGCCCGCGCTGGACGTCTTCCGGGGCCCCATCTCCCGTACCGGCAAAGCCGCCTCGCTCGTCGGCGTCGACACCATCGCCCAGAGCACCATCTACCCGGACCAGCTCGTCGCGGGCGAGGTCAACGGCGACGGCCGGACGGACCTCCTGGTGATGGGCCAGGAGGAGACCAGCAGCGGCGGCTACCGCACCCGCAGCGTCCTCTACACCGGCTCCCCGGCCGGCCCGAAGCTCGGCAAGAAGCTCGCGGGCGGCTACGCGGGCACGATCGCCGACGTCGACAAGGACGGCTACGGCGACATCGTCACCGGCAACTTCATGGAGAAGTCCTCGACCGAGCCCGACGGCGGCCTCGGCGGCGCGATCACCGTTACCTACGGCGCCGCAGGCGGCCTCAGCACCCGTACGCCCAAGCGGATCACCCAGGACACGGCGGGCGTGCCGGGCACCGGCGAGAAGAACGACGGCTTCGGCTGGAGCCTGTCCGCGGGCGACACCAACGGCGACGGCTACGCCGACGTGGCGATCGGCTCGGACAGCGAGTACATCGGGTCGGTCAAGCACGCGGGCCAGGTGACCGTCCTGCGCGGCTCCGCCTCCGGCCTGACCGGCACCGGCTCCAAGTCCTTCTCCCAGAACACCGCCGGGGTCCCGGGCACCGCCGAGTCCCAGGACTACTTCGGCGACGCGGTCAAGCTCACCGACACGACCGGCGACGGCCGCGCCGAGCTGGTCGTCGGCGCCCGCGGCGAGAACACCGCCGACGGCGCGGTCTGGTACTTCAAGGCCGGCACGGCCGGCGTCACCGCCACCGGCTCCAAGTCGTTCGGCGGCGCCACGGTGGGCGGCCCGTCGGGCGACTCCTACTTCGGAGAAGTCCTGGCAGGCTGACCCACACAGACCGGTCCGCATGGCCCGTCCGCATGGGCCGGTCCGCATGGACTGACACGCACGGATCGATCCGCACGGGCCGATCCGGGCGGGCGCCGGCCGTCACCGCCCGACACCGTGGCTGACCTGCCGGAACGGCCCCCCGCGGGACCCGTAGGGGGCCGCCGGGCACGCCCCGTAGGGGATGTCACAGCTCGGACCCAATGCCGGGCCCGATCCCCCGGGCCCGGCACGTCACTCTCCGGGACCAGGTACGTTCGATAACGTGGCTGGATTCAGGATCGGACGCGGCGGCCGGGACAACCGTGCTTCGCAGGCGCGACCGCAACAACAACCGTCGTACGGACAGCAGGCTCCCCAGGGAGGCGGCCGGCAGCCGTACGGCTATCCGAACGCGCCTTCGCAGCCTTCGCAGCCGCAGTACGGGGGACAGCCGCCGTACGACGGCCGGCAGGGCGCACCCCGCTACGGCGACCGACAGCACGGCGGTGACCGGCAGTACGGGGGCGGGCAGTACGGCGGGGGCAGTCCGCAGCAGCCGTACCGCGGCAACGCGCAGGGCGGCTGGCCGCAGGCCGGCGGCGGACCGGGCGAGCCGGAGTACTTCGGTGACGGTCACCCGCAGCAGGGCCCCGACCCGTACGCGGCGAACAGCCCCGGTCACACCCAGGCCTTCTCGATCGGCGAGGACCCGTACAGCCAGGGCGACACCTACCGCGCCGGCCAGGCGGCGGCCCCGCCGGTCGGACCCCGGCTGCACTGGAAGGACCTGCTCCGGGGCATCGTGACAGCCCCCAACCGGACCTTCCTCCAGATGCGCGACTACGCGATGTGGGGCCCAGCCCTGGTCGTGACGTTCGTCTACGGCCTGCTCGCGGTCTTCGGCTTCGACGGCGCCCGCGAGGACGCCATCAACGCGACCCTGTCGAACGCCATCCCGATCGTCCTGACGACCGCCGTCGCCATCGTGCTCAGCACGTTCATCCTCGGCGTGGTCACCCACACGCTGGCCCGCCAGCTCGGCGGCGACGGCGCCTGGCAGCCCACGGTCGGCCTCTCCATGCTGATCATGTCCCTCACGGACACCCCGCGCCTGCTGGTCGCCATGTTCCTCGGCGGCGACGCGCCGTTCGTACGGCTCCTCGGCTGGGCGACCTGGGTCGCGGCGGGCGCGCTGCTGACCCTGATGGTCGGCAAGTCCCACGACCTCCCCTGGCCGAAGGCCCTCGCCGCGTCATCCATCCAGCTCATCGCGATCCTGTCGATCATCAAGCTGGGCACGTTCTGACGCGACGCCAACGGCACCGGCACCGGCACCGGCAGCACCGGTCCCGAACACCAGAAGAGGGGCCCCGGCACCCGGCCGGGGCCCCTCTCGGGCGTCTACGCCTGCTGCCGCTCCGACCCCTACGCGTCGAGTACTTGACCGGCGCGGCGGACCACGGGGGGCTCGACCGACCAGGGGAAGTTGATCCACTCGTCGGTGCGCTTCCAGACGTACTCGCACTTCACGAGGGACTGGGTCTTCTCGTAGATCACCGCGCTGCGGACCTCGGCGACGGCGTCGACGCAGAAGTCGTGCACGAGCTTGAGCGTCTTGCCGGTGTCGGCGACATCGTCGGTGATCAGGACCTTCTTGTCGGAGAAGTCGATCGCGTTGGGGACGGGGGCCAGCATCACCGGCATCTCCAGCGTCGTCCCGACGCCGGTGTAGAACTCGACGTTCACCAGGTGGATGTTCTTGCAGTCGAGGGCGTAGGCGAGCCCGCCCGCGACGAAGACGCCGCCCCGGGCGATCGACAGCACGATGTCGGGCTGGTAGCCGTCGTCGGCGATGGTCTGGGCGAGTTCGCGTACGGCGGTGCCGAACCCCTCGTAGGTGAGGTTCTCGCGCCGGGAGGACCGGGGGGTCTCGGAGGACATGGTCACCGCCTCAGACCTGGGTCCGGTGGAAGTTCAGGAAGGAACGGGAGGCCGTCGGCCCGCGCTGTCCCTGGTAGCGGGACCCGTACCGGTCGCTGCCGTAGGGGAACTCGGCCGGCGAGCTGAGCCGGAACATGCAGAGCTGCCCGATCTTCATGCCCGGCCAGAGCTTGATCGGCAGGGTGGCGAGGTTCGACAGCTCCAGGGTGACGTGACCGGAGAAGCCGGGGTCGATGAACCCGGCGGTGGAGTGGGTGACCAGTCCCAGCCGGCCCAGCGAACTCTTGCCCTCCAGCCGGGAGGCGAGGTCGTCGGGGAGGGTGATGACCTCGTACGTACTGGCGAGGACGAACTCACCGGGGTGCAGGATGAACGGCTCGTCCCCCTCCGGCTCGACGAGCCGCGTGAGGTCCGCCTGCTCGACCGAGGGGTCGATGTGGGGGTAGCGGTGGTTCTCGAACACCCGGAAATAGCGGTCGAGCCGCACGTCGACGCTCGACGGCTGCACCATGGATTCGTCATAGGGATCGATCCGGACCCGCCCGGCGTCGATCTCGGCCCGGATGTCCTTGTCTGAGAGAAGCACGCCCTGAGGATACGCAAGGGGCGCGGGGCCACCACAATCGCGACGGCACCGCGCTCCCCGCGCCACCAGCACGGTGACGCCCCGACACCGGCTCATCACCTCACCGGCTTACCGTGTCACCGGCTCACCGCGTCACCGCTTCTCCATGGCCACCGGCACCACACTGCGGAGCCGGGCGCAGCGCGGGCACCGGACGAGGCGTCCGGGGCCGAGCCGCTCGGCCTGCTGCATCGGGAACGAAGCGGTGCTGAACACGTGCCCCTCGGCACAACGGACGACGGTGCGCTCCATCAAGTCCCAGAGTCCCTTCCCCAAGAGCTGTGTCAGGCTGATGTCCTGACAGGAGCGCCACATTACGGGACCAAAGGGACGCCCCTCCAGGCGGCACTCCGGCTCATCGGACCGCGCTTGAGCCCCGCTCCGGAGCCGGCTCCGGGAGGCCCACGCTACGCCTCAACTCCGGCCGCCCGCAGCCTCGTCCACCCCCTGAAACACGGCAGGCCCCCACGGTTTCGACCCCGGGGGCCGGGCATGAGGTAGAGTGAGCGAGCATTCGACACCGGCCCGAACCGGCGTCTTACGCGGGTGTAGTTTAGTGGTAGAACATCAGCTTCCCAAGCTGAGAGTGCGAGTTCGATTCTCGTCACCCGCTCCACGCGAGGCCCCCAGGTCGATGACCCGGGGGCTTTCTTGTTGTCTAGGCCAACCGCAGGGTCCCCCCGCCCTAAGGGCGGGCGGGACTCGGTCGCCCTAGCCGCGACCCTCGGGCGCCATCGCCGGGATCGCGAACGCCGGACGTCTCGGATCCTGAGACGCATTTCATGTGGCCTGAGCCACCACGGTCGGACGCCCCTGCGAAGTCGCATCCGCAAAACTGGAGTTGAGTCACGGACAACGCGGAAGGACTGAGCCGAGCGGCTCCACGTCAGGCAGGGAACAGTTCGAGGACGCGGGTGACCCGACCCCAGCCGGCCACCAACGTCGCGGCGAGAACCGCCGCCCCCAGGATCAGCCACGGACGCACGTCTTCTCCCACCCCCATCGATGGCAGAGCGCGCGCTGCGCCGGCTGCCGCAGTCATGGACGCGAGGATCGCCGTGGCGACGTGGGCCGACTCGCGCCAGGTGTTCCGTAGGCGGGACACGGGCCGGACATCTTGGAGCAGCTCGGCGGGCAAGAGCGCTGCCTGTCGGCCGTACAGATGGTTCTCGGCGATAACGAGCTGCAGCCGCGCCAACTCAGTCAGCGCGGGCTCCGGGTCGACGTCCACCTGATGCAGCGCCACACGCTGGGCTCCGGCGACCAACGCAGCATGCCGTTTGATCAGCCGGAGCCTGGAGGAGCGGCGCGGAACCGAGCCGGCGATGCTGTGCACTTTGAACAGGCGCTTCTCGACATGCCGACAGCTCTGATCCAGCTGCCGCAGTGCCCTGGATCGGCCCCTGCCACGAGGCGCAGCGCGTACCTTAGCTCCGACCACGACCGCATCGATCACTCCCAGGACGAGGCGGTAGCGAGCGGTCGAGCTCCATCGCATGGCCCAGAACACGGGCCACAGGAACACGCCGGACATGATCGCGAGCATGACCGTCCAGTCAAGGAGACTCAAGGCTGGGGCGTTCCCCTTCTCCGCCGTCCAGTGAAAATGCTCTATCGCCCGCGTACCCCAGGTCCAGCGCAAGTGGGAGACCCCGGCCTCGGCCAGTGCTAGCGATACTCGCCAACCTGCCCACGCGGCAATCCAGCCCCCGACGACTCCGAGCACACAGGCCACCCAGTTCGGATGCCACGATCTGAGAACGCCGCGGACTCTTGGAGCCTCCTTCGACGGGATACCCAGCTTCTCCAGGGCTGCGTCCAGCTCCCTCTTGCGCAGTCCTGCCCAGCCGTTCTGTTGGGCAGATCTCCTGAGCCAGAGACGGTGGCGAGCCCAGAGACGCATGGCCCAGCGCTGCAGACGTAAGTCGTACGACGCCACCCGAAATCCCCCTGCTTCAGCTGTACCTCATGTGGTGCGGAGTCGCAGTATGTACCACCTGATGCCGTCGTCGCCGAGCAAGCAACTCGCGGATTTGGGAGTTGATGTGACGTAGAACTTGCAGCCAAGACCGTTCGAGCAGCGCCGCCGAACGCGACTATCGCGGCCAATAGCGAGGCGGTTCCTTGACGGGGTCAACCAGATCGAACCGCTGCTTGCTGCCGGGGTTCAGACCTTTGATGTGGACGAGCTGCTGGCCTTCCGCCGCGTCGAGTTCACGGATGATCAGAGGCATGGCGGCGATCACAGCACCCATGGCCAGCCCCAGGCCGGCCATACCTTTGTGACCGTGACTGAACCGGATGTGGTGCATGCCGGACTTCTTGATGGCGGTCGTCTCCGACGGGTCTTCCAGCTGACGCCCGTCCTTGGTGAGGAAGGCTTCGAAGCCTCTCTTCGCGGCGTCGGGGAGGAGGGCAAGATCCTTCTTCCCCGCCCACCTGATCTCGCTAACGTGCTGCACCTCGTGCCCGGGGAGCAACCGTCTGAGCATCTCCAGCATCTGCACCGGGACGTTCTCATCGATGAGGATTCGCATCAGGCAGCGCGCGGTCCCGGGCTGTAGCTGTCCACATACAGGGCGAAGGACACCGCGTCGCGGGCG
Organism: Streptomyces sp. NPDC007084; assembly: GCF_040703595.1. NCBI lineage: Bacteria > Bacillati > Actinomycetota > Actinomycetes > Kitasatosporales > Streptomycetaceae > Streptomyces > Streptomyces sp. NPDC007084. Next base: position 24,862 of record NZ_JBEYFY010000009.1, on the reverse strand, counting down.
GCCTCCGCTGTCACGCCAGGGTAGTAGTCGGCGATCTCCTCTGGTGGGATGCCGTCCTCCACCAGTTCCGCGACGGCGTCGAACGGGACACGGGTGCCGGTGATGACCGGCTGCCCCCCCTGCGTCTCCGGATCCACGCTGACGTGTTGCTTCGGCCGCAGGAGGTGCGGCACCACGACGCCGGCGCGGGGCGCGAATTCCCGGAGGATGTCCTCCATCGTCGCGATGACTCGCTGCCCCGGGTGCTTCACGAGGTCTGTTGCGTGGTCGTCGTTGTTGTGGCCCGCAAGGACGATGGAGTCGCCCTCAGCCACTAGGGAGTAGCTGGACAGGTGCTCGAACTCACCGAATCGCTTCAGTGTGGCCAGCGCCTTGCGGATCTTCTGCAGGGATACGTCTTGCCGAAGGATCGCGAACGCGCGTAGTGCCAGGACGTCCCGGAAGGAGTACAGAGCAGGCTTTGCCGCGAGCTCAGGACAGAGAATCGGACCGTTGCCTCGGTCCTGCCTCCATGAGCGTAGTTGCCCGGTGGTTGCCCCGGAGAGAGCCGCAGCCATACGAGTCGAGTACGCCATGGTCCACTCCCTCCAGTTCTCACGGGATCTTCTACTCCCAGCATCCCAGTTGTGCGCTTCAGGACGCTACAGGAAGTACGGAGAGGCAGGACCAAAACGGCATAGGGCTGCTGCGACACTCCAATGATCATTGAGCTTCTTCAGCGGTGCAGCTCCAGGGTGAGGACGGTCTTGGCGATTGACGTCATGCGGTTGGGGCTGCAGCGGGGCCTGCGGAAGATCCGCCAGGATTTCAGGCGGGCGACGCCGCGGTCGACGGGTGCGCGTGCTGCGGCCAGGGCACGGTTGCGGGTCTTGTCGGTGGGGGTCAGTTCCTGCAGGGGCTTGCGTTTGATGCCCGTGGTCAGCCATGGGCCGGCGCCCTGGTACGCGAGATCGGCCACGATCGGAACGCCCTGACGCTCGCAGATCCGGATGATCCGGTGGGTGGGGGCAACGGTCAGGTCGTGGGTGCGGCCCGGCAGAGCGGGCGAGAGCCACAGCAGCCGGCCGCCGGGATCGGTGACCATCTGCACGTTCACGCCGTGCCGCCGGTGTTGGTGAGAGTAGTCGGCCCGGCCGTCGCCGACCCGGTCGCATGCGGCGAGAGTGCCGTCGAGCAGGACGAGGTCGGGTTCGTGGTCGCGCACCGTCTTGAGCCGGCCCGGTGCACAGGCGGCGAGAAGGTCGACGACCGCGCGGGTGTAGACGTGGGCGGTGGACTCGCTGATCCCGAACCCGGCGGCAATCTTCGCCAGGGTGGTGTGTTCGCGCAGGTACACCAGTGCCACCATCGCGCGCTGGGACGGACGGAGCTCGCAGCGCCGCCTCGCCCTCACGGGTGACGATCAGCATGGTGACCCACTCCACGAGTGCATGCGGCAGGTCGAGTGCGGCAGGATGCATGACCAACGAGGCCCCCGAGCAACGTGATTGAGACGTCAGACATCTCGATCAACAGCCCGGGGGCCTCGCTCGTTGCGCTTCACAGCCCGTCACCCGATCGGCGGCCACATCGAAGAAGCTCAATGAGGAAGCCGCGCCTGATCAACTCCCTCAAGGGCACGGGGTTGACCCGTCACACGGCGGGAGTGCATGCCACCGGACGACATGCACTCCCGCAGGCGCCGCCGCTCCCGGAGATGGGCTTGCACTGTGCGTACTCAGATGATTACAGTCCCGCCGAGCGACCCGCTCGGTGTTCATCACCATGGCGACACGGCCCACTCGGTCCTCAGGCTCCGGGTCGTCGTGTCGCCTCGCCGCGCTCCTCGGGAATGAGGCTGCTCACCGCCTTCTCCCCAGGGCCGGATGGTGTGCGGCCCGAGCGGCACCAGAGGTCTACGGAGTTCTTTCCGCCGCAGGCCGACACGGGTGGAGGTCGACGGTCGGGTACGCCCGCGCTCTCTCGCTCTGCCCGACGCACCCGTGGCCGGGCAAGCCAGGCGCCATCACCGATGAGATATCGGCCGACCCAGCGGAGTGCGGTCCCGTGACCGAAACGAGCAACAACTTCTTCATTCCCCTCGACCAGGCGCAGGTCAGCCTCGTCGCCACCGTGCTGCACCAGGCGGCGCAGGATTGCCGGGCCGTGGATGCCCCCGAGATCCCGGAAGACAACCGCTCGGTGGTCACTCTCGGCCGTGTGGCGGCACGATGGGCGGCCATCGCGGAACGCGACGAACACTGCGACGTCATCAACGTCCACGGCGAGCGGCTGTATAACGTCTCGCTCACCCTGGAGGAGTGGTATCAGGTCCGAGCGGCTCTCAGCGAGTTCGCCGCACAGCTCACGCGCGCCCCAGGCAACCCGCCGTCCACGCACGAGAACCGCAAGCAGGCGACACGGGCGCTGCGCCTGGTAGACCGCATCACGGAGGTCATCACAAGTGGTTGACGACTCCGCGCCCTTGAAGGAATCAGTGGAGGAGGAAGCGGTCCCAGGCTGGCAACCCGCCCTGTGGACGCTGCCCCGTACGGCGGCAGTCGACAATCTCGCCGAGGCTCTGCGCGGGCAGGGGCTCACAGAGGGTGGGGTGCGGGCGATGTCCCGGGCCGCAGTGCGGCCAGACGACCTGCGGCGGAGGCTCGCGGACCCTGCCGAACTGCGAGTGCAGGGCGGCACCCTGCTGATCGCGGAGACGCGACTGTGGTCGGCGACCGTGCTGCCCCACCCCGCCAACCCCCGGGAGTACGGGCATCGTCAGTACGCGCTGGCGGCCTCAGGGCCACGGCGACCGATGATGATCGAACCCAGGTCGACCCCGTACGGCACGGCGGAGTTGGAAATGCGTGTCGAGACACCCTCCGGAATCGCTCAACGTCTGGAAGGAGCGAAGAGCCGACTTCTCAAGGACAACCCTCTGGTCCAAGACATCGCCGTCGAGGGCGTCCTCCAACCACTGACCGTGGTTCCCTTGACCGTCGTTCACGAGAACAGCCACCCCGACTGCGCGCTGCTCATCGCGGCCGACGGATCGAGCCGGATCAGCGCGGTCCACGAGCTTCTTGACTACGAACCGTCAAAGATCGCGTACGAGTGGGGCGCCGATGACCGGAAACTTCGCGCTGAGATCAGCCGCTGGGCTCGACTAGTGCGGAAGCAGGGGTGGCAAGGACTGACGGAGAGCGAGCGCCGCAAGGTTCGCGCCCTCAGTGTCCCCGCCCGTGTGATTGTGGGGTTCCGGCCCAACACGCAAGCCGACCAAGCATTCCACACGGCGGTACGCAACTTTATCGGCCTCACTCACATCCGTCCCCCGCGTCCCTACGGGCCCGCCGTGGAGAACGAGGCTAAGGCGGACGCCGTCCTCGACAGCCTCGCCGAGCCGGGGCGGTCCGGCGTGGCCCACATCACGGAAATCGAAAAGGGTTGGTTCGCCGGCACGATCTCCCGAGAAGAGGTGGAGGCGGCTGGGCTGAGTGCCGAACCGGACGTCCGCGCGGGAGAGATCGTCCGTTCCCTGTTGGGCGGAGGGGTCAGGACCGCGCGAAGGGTCAACGAGGGCATCCGGTCCCTCACCGCCAAGCAGCGGCCGAAGCGGGAAGAACGCGTCGACGTCGTCGTGGAGCTGATCCTTCGGCCCGTGCGCACCGGGAGTGATGACGCAAAGTTCGTCCGTCCACGTCGTGCGGTGCTCCAGCGCGCGTACCGGCTGCCGGAGATCGAGGACCTATCGGCCGCAGAGCGGTTGGAGGGAGCCGGGAAGAGCGGCCGCACTCTGGAGGAGCTGCGCGACGCGGCCCTGGCCGAGGCGGACCAGGGCCTCGGTTACAGCGGCCGACTCGGCCCCGCGCAGACCGAACTCGTGGTGAAGGCCGCGTACTACATGGCGATGGCCGAGCCAATGGCCCTGCAGCGCGAGGTCTTCGGAGGTGGGGAGGACGAGGACGACCGGGGTGCCGCGACGGTGCTGCGGGCCATGCTGTCCCGTCGGCGTGGCATCCTCCAGTCCTACGAGATCATCCGGGCGGGACGGGCAGGGGAACGGCTCCGTGAAGTGGACGAGAGCGGCAAGCCTCTGGTCACGGCCGAGGGCCGGCCACGGGATCTCACCGATGCTTTGGTTCGCCACACGTACAGCGGCGGGCCGGTGCCGCTCGAGAACGCCCAGGTGGGTGTCAAAGCTGCCGCCACGAGCTGGGCGTGCGTACGGGAGACCGTCGACAGCCTACGCAAGGAGGTGGACGGGATGGCGGGTGTGCCCGCGGAGGAGGGGGGCCCGAGCTTCGTCTCACAGGAGGGCTGGGATCCATCCCAGGTGAGAGAGGTACGGGACACCCTCGACCGGGTCAGCCGCAGGGTCGCGGCTTGGGCAGACCGGTTCGAGGAACGAGCGGAAGCCGCGGTGGCGGAGTCGTGACCACTCGGCCACCTCAGTCGCATCGAGCGAGCCCCTCCTCCGCCCGGGACCGGTACACCTCCAGACCATCCACGCCGACGGTGTCCCGTTGGATCTCTGTGTAGACGCCCCTGGCCGCCTCGCGGTCGGCTTGGGCGAGCAGTGCCTCGGCCAGATCGAAGCGAAGGTCGAGTACTTCACGAGCTCGGAGGCCGTACTGCTCACCGAGGTCCGGCAGGCGTTCGGCGAGCAAGTCGACCGCCTTAGCCGGGTCGTTCGTGAGCAGGCGCCGTACTTCGTGATGGAGGTCCTTGGCGTCGGCCCGCGGCCGATACGTCTGCGATGCGGAAGCGGGCAACTCCACGCGCGGGCCGATCAGCGGCACGTCCTCGGGCGCGAACGGTTCACGGAAGGGTCGAGTGGGGTCGGGCGAGATGTAGTCGACCGGCGGGCCGTCGCCTCTCACGGGCAGATAGGGGCGGAGAACCCTGTTCACCTCGTCGGCGGTGGCGGGCCGGTCCGCAGGATCCTTGGCAAGCAGCCGGTTGACGAGATCCAGTACCTCCTCCGGAATTCCATCCCGGAGCACGCTCAACGCGTCGGGCGTGACGGTGGTGTGCATGTGGCGGAGCACGAACTCGTCGTCTCGGGGGAAGACGGCACGCCCCGCGAGCATCTCGTACAGCACGCAGCCCAAGGTGTAGAGGTCGGACCGCCCGGTGACCTCCTCACCCCTGTACTGCTCTGGTGACATGTAGGCGGGGCTGCCCGGGCTCCGGCCCGTTCTGGTGAGCCGGGTGTCATCAGGGGCTCCCGTCACCCGGGCGATACCGAAGTCCAGAACTTTGGTGTAGCCCAGCTCGGAGATCATCACGTTGGAGGGCTTCAGGTCACGGTGCACGATACCCGCGCGATGAGCTGCCGCGAGGACGTCACAGATGGGCACGATGACGCTGGCCACGACGGCGAGTTCGAACATTCCGCACTCATCCATCAGCTCCTCGAGGGTCGCACCCTGGATCAGTTCCATAACAAGATAGAGGTGGCCCTGATCGTCGCCGAAATCGTGAACGGCGGGCACCCCTACGTTCGTGAACCGCGCCATCACCCCGGCTTCCTGCTGGAAGCGCTTGAGCATCTCGTCCCTCCCCTGGGTTGTTAAAGCCGCTGCGGGGTTAGCGAACTTCACCGCGACCACACGGCTGAGCCGCAAGTCGTACGCCCGCCAGACCATCCCCATGCCCCCGGTACGAAGAGGCCCGTCCAGCCGGTAGCGGGAGCGAAGGACGCGACCCGCTTGGATCTCGAGCATGCCGTCGGCCTCTCCCCAGGGCATCTCAGCCCCGCCTGTCGTCGTTAACCGGGCCCGCCAGCCCGGCAGCCAGCGCGTCCGCAAGATGGCGGGCGATACGGTGGCCACGGTCGGCGACCTCGTCCAAGACTTCGTCGAACCGTGCGATGTCCTGGAAGGCCCGGCCGATCCGACGCTGTTCGTCCAGCTCCCGGACCGGGAGGAAGAGGCGCCCCGGGTCGAGCCGGCTCGGCCGTCCAGTGGCCCCCGTGGTGGTACCGGAGCGTCCGACACCAGGCCCCCCGGTCAACGCCCCAGCCAGGAACCACGAATCCAGAGACTCTCGTTCGGGACGCAGCACGGTGATGCCCTGGCCGACCGCCGCGCCGTACTCCCGCTGGTCGGCGGGGCGCGCGCCCTGCGGCGAGCCGGCGAACACGAGGACGTCTCCCTCGCGGAGACGCTCGGCCTCCGTGACGTAGGTCTGGCGGCTGGGCGGGATACGGGACAGCCCGTCGTTCAAGCTGACCAATGGGACCTGCGACACCGTCTCCTCCGGCGCTTCCCTGCTGGAGGACCCGCGCCACATCCGCAGGGCACCGGAGCGGATGAGGTCCTCCAGCGGGACGAGTACCTGCGGGGCGGCCAACGGCACTTCTCTCACAGCGGGAAGACGGTCCGCCAAGCCGGCCAACGTCTGGCGCCAGCGGTTTCGATCCTCCTCCAGCGCCACCAAGTCCACGGCGTCGCCGGGAAAGGTACGGACGTGCCGCGAGGGAGTGACGTCCACCTCCTCGTCGAGGAGGTCTGTGATGGGAACCGCGCTACAGAAAGAGGGTTCGAGTGCCGCTCCCTCCTGGAAACACCGCCACGCGGCGGAGACGGCGGTGTGCACGGCCTCCCAGTCCGTACTGGCGGTGCGGCCCGCCGGTGCCGCTTCGGGCAACAACCCGGTGTCGACGAAAAGCACGTCGTGAGAGAACGGCTCGTCGCACGGCTGAACCACCCAGAGATGGGCCCCGAAAGTGTGGGCTGAGGCGGACCCGGAAGGCAGGGCCACGACCGCTCGCAGTGTGCCGCGCCGCACCAACTCGGCTCGGATGCGACGGCCCGAGGACCTGGAGGCCGCTGCCGCGGGCATCAGAAGGACTGCCCTGCCGCCGTCGTCCAGATGAGCCAGAGCGTGTTGGACCCAAGCGAGTTCGGACTCTCCCTTCGGCGGTAGACCGTAAGTCCAGCGAGTGTCGTATCCCAGCTCAGACCGGCCCCAGTCCCGTTGGCCAAATGGAAGGTTGCAGACGACTCCGCCTACCCGCTCGGCAGCATGGACGTTCCCCAAGAGTGAATCACCCGTGGCCACGTTGACATCGTGATATCCGTGGAGCCGCAACCGCACGTTAGTGATCTCGGCGAGATCGGGCTGGGTTTCCTGGCCGAGCAGGCAGGCGGCGCCGTTCTTCGCAGCTTCGAGGAGCAGGCCGCCTGTACCGCACGCGGGATCCAGCACGGAGTTGGGGGCCGCAGTGCCTGCGGAGCCGACCAGTGCGCACATGAGCGACGCCACGGGGGCGGGCGTCACCTCCACCTGGCGGGCGTGTTCCTCCGCCCAACGACTGAACAGCACTTCGAACGCCTCGGCCGCACCAAGCCGATCCCTGAGTCGATCGACATGAACACCCAGTTCCGGGGGCAGGCTGGCGAACCCCGCCCTCGCTCGGCCGGAGTGCGCGGGCTGCTCCTCACCTAGCAGGCGAGACCCGACCGCGGCCAGTATTCCGCCAGGGCGCCCCGGGTCCCGTAGAGCCTCCATGGCCCGCCACACCTCGTCGGCTGGTGAGAGGTGCACTGGCCGGTCGTGAGCTTTGAGCCAACCCACGATTTCCGAGAGGGAGAACTGCGGACTGGCCGCCGTACCTCCGACTGGGGTGGGAAACTCCGCATACCTCCGGCGCCAGTTGCTCACTGCCGCCGGCCCGACCCCGGCGATACGGGCGATCTCGGCAGCGTTGACCGTGGCTCCGCTCGTCATGGTGACCTCCTCGCACGACACCTTCCGAGGATCATATGGAACAGATTCGTTAATGCAAGTCACCAGAAAGAGTGTGTTGACTCACTTCACAAACCATGCTCCCATGGTGAGCCCATCGAGGTCGATGCCATGGAGATCGCATGCCTGCATGGACGCCACCGCCGGAGAGCACTTGGACCAGCGGACTGATCCGCGTGTTCGCGGGGTCCTTCCTCCGCCCGGACCGCCGCGGCAGTTGCCCTTACAAAGGGGCACTCAAGATCCGAACCGGGATCAAGCTGGCACCGGGCCCGCTTCCCACTTACAAGGCCGATCCGCGAGAGGGTTTCAACCTCGGTCCGCTCGGAGACGCGCTCGACCTGATCGAGTACAAGGATGTCGAGCCCCAGGAAGCGCTCCAGCAAGCCCTGGCGGCCACCCGGGAGCGGCCTGAGGCTGATCCGGGGTTGGCCGCATGGACCCGCTTCGCGCTCGACCGCTACCTGGAGAACAGCACGCCGGATCTTCGCCCGGTCCCCTACTCCTGGGTGCTCGTTACCCGGCTCAGAAGACCCGACAGCCGCGGCGCCAAGCGCTACGAGCAGTGTGTCTGGGGCCGCCCGTACGCCTCAGCCGACGGGCGGGTGCGGGAACTGTGCGTGCCGGTCGTCGGAGAGCTGCGCGAGCCTGAGCGGGAAGCCGCCGAACTCATCAGGCAGGCCGAGCGGGCCGACCTGGCGGCGGCCGCGCAGGTCGTGGCCCGTGGTGAACCACACCGATTACCGGACCGATTCCACTGGAGCGACGAAGCACAACCCGTGTGGGATGTGGGTAAGGCGGCCTGGCGACAGCCCGAAGAGGTGAGGATCACCGAAGTGAGCTGCCTCGACGGCCAGCGTCACCAGGTGCTCTCCGAAAGCGCCGAGGACGTGGCGCGGCGCTACGCGGCCTACGGCCTTCCCGGACTGACCGCCGCCGTCTCCGCTGACACCTTCGTTCCCGGCCACGACTGCGCGGACTGCAAGTACATTTCCGGCTGCCCCGCACTGAGCCGCCTCGATGGCGTGCTGGGCATCGAGGACCGCAGCCGGCCGCGCCGTACGTGGTCGGTCACCAACGGGCGCTCGTACGTCGGTCGGCCGGACCGCGACGAGGGCTGTCCCGCCCGGGAGCGCCTCCGCAGGCTCCGGCTACCGGATCGGGAGAACCGGGCACTGACTCCGCACGTCATCCGCGGCCACGCCGTACACACCTGGATCCAACAGCGCCACGAGGCGCACCCGGGAATCGCCTGCCTCCCCGACGACGCCCCCGACGGCCGGTCCTCCTGGTCGGCAGGACGCTGGACGGTCCCGCGAGAGCAGGCGGACCTCGGAGCGCGAATGGTCGCCGCACACGCCCGCTACTGCCCGTCCAAGCTGTCCACCGTCACCGAGGTAGTTCACGAACGAACCCTCGTGGTGCACGACACCGCCGCCGACGTCGTAGTGCTCGCCAAGACGGACATGCTCTACCGGGATGGGCGCTCCTGGGTCTATCGGGAGACGAAGACTGACGCCCGTCGGGATCCACCCGTGGAAGCCGATTGCCTACGCAGGCGGCCTCAACTCGCGCTAGCCGTCCTGCTCAGCACCAGCTCCATCATGGGCGAGGACGTCTCCGCCGCACGGGTGGAGCTGGAAGTCCTGGGACCGCGTGGCGCCCAGCTCACCATCATTGACCCCCTCGACACCGAGGTACGCGCCGAAGCACGCCAGGTCGTCCGTTCCCTGACCGCTGAGTGGCATGTGGACACCACCGCCCCCGCCCGCCCGGGCCCGCACTGCCGGGCCTGCGAGATGGCCGTCTGGTGTCGTTCCGCCTCGTCCGACGCCACGAAAGGCTGAGATGAGATGAGTCCCGACCGGTCAGTCCGCGCGGCCCTGTGGTCGGAGGTGGATGGCGTCCTCCTGCTCCGGAGCGTCGCCACCGCCCTGGTCCGCCTCAGCGAAATCGGCAATCTGAAGACGTCCGCCCTGCCCTATCCCGAGGAGGCGCAGCGCGCCCTGAACAATACGGTCCTCACCTGCCTGGTGCTCAAAGCACGGCCTCCGGAGAGCCTGCCCGAACTCGTCGAATGGGCGGCCAAGCGCCCGGTGGACCGCTGGCCTGTCACACTGCCGCCTGATGTGGTGCCCCCCGAGGCCCTGCTCCTGGACGAGGCCACTCACCTGCCGACTCAACTCTGCTACGAATGGGCCGTGGACGCGGAGGACTCCGCCGCTCGACACTCCGAACAGCGCTACATGACCGTCGTCTCCCAGCGCTGCCGGGAGGAGAACTACCCCGAGGCATACCGGGCCTTCCGCCTACTGCTGGTGCGACGTCCTGTGCTCACCCACCGCGAACTGAGCACCCTCCCCGCGGCTGCGGACAACGACCTGGGGTTCCTCGGAGACCTGCTGTATGACGTCTACCAGCCGGCACCGGCCGGTTATCTCGACCGAAAACGACAGAGCTACACCGCCTGCGCGCGCTGCCACACTCTGCTGCACCCCACGACGGTGGGCGGGCTGTGGTGCGAGCAGGGACGGTGCCGCGATCTAGGCACAGTCCGCCACGGGCGCGAGTATCGGGCCGACGACGGCGGCGGCATCCAACTCCTGATCCGTCCGCTTCGCCAGTGGGTATCGGCGCCCGGCGTCCTGGAGACGCGGCTGGCCCGTCGGCTGACGGACGTCGGGGCGGACGTCGAGCTGTGGCCCGGCTTCGGCTCCTACAGCATGCGCGTGCGGTTCCCCGACAGAGCGACCCTGGCGATTGAATACAAGGACTGGGCGAGTCCGGCCCTGCTGGGGCGCCGGGCCGTTCCGCCGCCGCCCGACCCGCCGTATGACCGCTGTGTGTGGGTGGTGCCGGCCACCCGGCTACGCGATCACCCCGACTTCCGCACTGTCTTCGAGCGCTATCGGTCGTCCACGTCGCTGGAGCTCATGACCGACAGGGAACTACTCCGCACCACGCGGCAATTCATCGGGCCCACCGGTCCCAGCCCCCGGAACGCGGAGACGGCCTCGGCTCCGGACGGTGAAGCGATGGAGGGACTGTTCTGATGCGTGATCGCAATTCCTGGTTCGCCAATACCGCCACCCGCATCCGTGCAGCCTGGCCGAGGGACGGCGCCCCGATCCGCGCCGCCCGCCTGTGCCGCGTGGAACTGGGGCTCTATCTGCTGGAGCGCCTCTGCCCCGGGGAGCCGGCCATCGCGGCGTGGACCGTGCTCGGTGGCTACCCCTTCGCACTGGTCAAGGACCGGACACCGGAACGGGAGAGGATGCTCCGAGTCGCCCGGCACCTGCTTTGGATGCTCCGGCGCCGCCGCACCTGGGAACGCGCACTACGGCAGTACGCGTCTTTCCCCGCCGAAGTGCGCGGCTACCAGATCACCGACCTCGACACCGCCGCCCGGAGGGAGGACGTGTCGATCGCCTCCGAACGCTGGCAGGTCTACGAACAGGCACTCACATCAGCCCCCCGCTTCCACCGCAGGCAGGAGCTGAAGATCGCCAAGCCGGGAAGGTCGTACCGTTTCCCGCAGGGCAAGCTCCTCACATCCATCCGGTTGCCCGAACACCTGCCGGTGGGCGCCGTCCGGCCGCACAGTCTCCTGCCCCCGCCCAAGGCGGGGCATTCGATTGAGACGACCTGGGACGAACTACTGGCGACCGCCGAGTGGATGGACGGGCGACTGGGGATCACCGACCCCCGGAAGACCTGGCGCAACCGGGTGTTGCGAATCGAACTGGACGTACTCGACTCCGGAGGGACGGCCTACCGGCCGAGCCGGAAGCTGTCCATCACCGGCCTCTTCCACCTCGTGGGCATGGTCGGCGCGGGTAAGAGCACACTGCGGGACGTGCTCACCGTCCAAGCCGTTCAGCAGGGCCGCAAGGTGACCATCGTCGTCGGAGACGTCGCCGAACAGTTGACCCTGGTGGCGCTCTTCGGCGCGCTGGGGCTGCAGGTAGCCCCCGTGCTGGGGGCCTCCACCCGAGCCCGGAACGCCCAGCGCATGCACCGCAGACTCGCCGGTGCGGGCGCGGTGTCCCTGCTCAGCCACGCGGCCAAACACTTCACCTATCTGAGCACCGCCTGTCCGCTCGACGCCCTGCGCGGTACTGAGGCGCTCCAGCCCTTGGACATCCTTGAGTCGCCCTGCACTCACCTGTATCCGGCGGACCCTCGGACAGCCACATCGGGACGGAATGAGACGGACGCGCCGTTCACGGCACCGCCTACCGGCCCCACCGCCGAGGGTTCCGACACAACGAACACCGGCCGGCCCGACACCGCACGCGGCTGCCCCCTGTGGGCGGGGTGCCCCCGGCAGCGCGGCGCCCACGACTTGGTCGACGCGGACATCTGGGTCGCCAACCCCGCCAGCCTCATCTACGGGTTGACACCCAGGCATCAGAACCGAGAGCGCGCCCGGTTCCTGGAACTCGCGTGCGTCCGCAGTGACCTGATCATCGTGGACGAGGCAGACCGCGTACAGATGCAGCTCGACTCGATGTTCGTGCCGTCCGCCACCCTCGTCGGGCGCTCCCCGGACTCATGGCTCGACGAACTACAAGCCCACACGACCGACGAGTTCGCTCGGAACGGACGCCTACAGCTGTTGGACGCGGACGTGGACCGCTGGTCCTCCTCCCTGACCGCGTCGATCGCCGCCACCAACCGGCTGTACTCGATGCTGATGCGCCACCCCAGGCTCCGCGCCTGGGTGCAGGCCGACTACTTCAGCACCTGGACGCTCCAACAGAAGCTGGTCGAAGACTGGTTCCGAGACCGCCCCGCTCCCGACGGACCGGATGAGGACGACGGACCCGGCGACGAGTTCGAGGAAGATTTCCCCGCCGAAGATGACTCCGACAGCCCTGAACACGGGGCCGGCACCCGGGAATCCGAAGAGAACGAGAAGCCGACGGACCCGCGCGACATGCGGCGAGCCGCGGTCATGGAGGTACTGGATGCATTCCGCGACGACCCACTCGGAGGCGATCACTCGGACAATCCCGAACTGACCGATCTGGTGAGTCTCACCCACGATCTGCTGCACACACTGGACGAGGACCGTACTCGGGCCAGGTCAAGAGCCGAGCTGAGGCGACTCTCTGGGATCACCGGTGGATCCGCCGATGAACTCTTCGACAAGACACTCCGCTTCGAATTCACCCTGCTGCTCGGAGTGCTCCAGCAGCGCCTCGACGTCCTCACTGAGCTGTGGCCGACGGTGGAAGCCGCGCTCAATCTGGAGTCGACGGACAATCAGCTCTCCCGGCGCCCTCCGCTCGACTACGGTCCCCTCGTACCGGAATCACCGATGGGTAACATCCTCGGATTCCAGTTCCTCACCGAGGAGCCGGACGCCATGCCGACGCCAGGCAGCGCCGTGCTCCGCTTCTTTCGCTGCGCCGGAGTGGGACGCTCGCTGGTGACCGGACTGCACGAGGTGGCTTCGCTCGACGACGGCCCGTCTACCCACGTCCTCCTGATGTCGGGAACCAGTTGGGCGGGCACCGCGGCGGGCGCACATGTACTGGCACCGGTCCGTGCCGTCCTGAAGTCCTCCCCCAAAGAGCGCGGTGCGCTGCGCCGCACCTCCTTCCGTAAAGTCTTCGTCCCCGGTCCGGACGGGAAACCTCTGCACCTGTCCGGCATGCGGCCGGACAGGCGGCCCAAGGTTCTGGAGCTGATGCTCGACGGCCTCGCCAGGCCTCGGGAGGGCCAACTCCAGAGCGACTTCGAACAAGAGCTGAACCTCATCGGCAACGCCAAACGGAAGCGTCTGCTAGTGCTCGTCGGCTCGTACGAGGAGGCCCGCCGAGGCTTTCAGCTCCTCAACGCCATTCCCCGCTGGAAGGGAAAGGTGTGCCGACTGGTCGCGGACGACGCCGAACTGGAAGTCTCCTTCGGCGGTGCCACGCCCGGAGACCCTGTGGCAGTCACCGAACCCGGTACCTTGCGGCGCGGTGACGTCTCCGCCTTCGGAGCCATGGACGCCGAGATCCTCATTGCGCCGCTGATGTCCGTGGAACGCGGGCACAACATCCTGAACGACGCAGGTCAGGCAGCTATCGGCTCGGTCTTCTTTCTGGCTCGGCCTCACCCCCGTCCGCATGACATCGGCCTGGCTGTCCAAGGCATCAACAACTGGGTGACGCGCCTGATGGCCGACGGCGGTTTCAACGAGTTGGTTTCCTCGGCTCCGGACCTCAACGCGGCCGGACGGGCTTTCCGCCGGGAGGCGCGCATCCGGTGGCGTCACCTGCTCACCCGGAAGATGGCCTGGCGACACCTGAACGACGAGGACAAGGCGGCCTTCACGTGGGATCGGCTGGTCGTGATGTGGCAGGTGATCGGACGGTTGGTGCGGGGCGGTGTCCCGGCGCGGGTGGTCTTCGTGGACTCCCGGTTCGCCGAACGCGAGGCCGCCGGCCGGGGCTCCGACACCTTCCGTACCGGACTGCTCGCCAGCATGGTCCACGTCCTGGACCCATATTTCGACGACGACGGGCCGATCTCTCTAGCCGACCGGCAGTTGGTACAGACCCTCTATGAGCCCCTCTACCTGGCGCTCAAGAACATCCCCCCCTACCGGCCGGACGCGCAACGCCGCGCCGCCTGAGGAGCCCCGTGATCCGCTACGACACCATCAGACTCGCCGGCTATGTACCCGTCCCGGGCGCCGAGTGGACCGCCCCCTACTACACGCTGTTCTTCCCGCGGCCCCACCGCAAACGCCTCCTCGAGCTCTACCGCTTAGGGCTCAAACGACCGGAGGACTGCCTCGCGGTCCCGGTCGGACGCCTCAACGCCCTCCTTCAGGCGCTGGCCCCCGAATTGGTCTCGGTGGCGAAATGGCTCGACGTCTCCCATGACGAGCCATGGCTGTACGCCCGCAGGCCAGTGCCCCAGGACGTCTTCTCGACGCTGATGCACACATGGGTACGCGACCTGCGCCCCGAACCGGAGCACCGACAGGCCGTCAGGGAGGTGCTCGGCGAGTTACGCCTCGGCGAACTCCGCTGGGAGCGGCGCGAGGTCTCGATGCTGTCCCGGACACCGACACCGGGTGGTACTGCGGAGCCGGACGGGCGCCTTTACCATCTACTCCCCGATGCCCTCGCCGACCTGGCGCTGGGGCTGGAACCGTTCTCCTACGCCGGCGGGACCCTGGGGTTCCGCGGAGTCGCGCGGCGGCCCTCCGATCGGGGTGCCGAGCTGATCTCATGGCCGCCCGACCGACACGAGGACCGCGACGGACGGACATGGTGGTTCTCGGCACTGCTGGCGCTGTCCCTCCAGACCGTCCCGTTCTCACCGGAGTTCCGGGTTCATCTACGGTGCGGTGTCCGGCGTTGGGCGACCCGGACCGGAACGAACGGTCTGTACCTTCCCCCTCGTCGCGCCACCTCGGTATACCTGCTTGCGAACGCTCCTTGGATCACCGACTGCCCGGAGAGCTGGGCCTCTGCCCGCTTCTCCGTGGGGCGCCTCAGGTACGACCGCGCCCTCCATGCTCGGCGCTGGGAGGCGGGCGGCCCTGATGGGATGCTCTCCCGGTTGCGGCTCCGGCAGCCACTCCCCAAGCCTGACGACCTCACTGGCGACCCGACCGGCTGGCTCACAGGGACGGCTGGGGTCAGCGCCGCGGTGGTACACAGCGCCCCCATGGGCTCACATGGTGTGAAGGCCGGGCTGATGCCTGGCGATCGTGTGCCGCTCACCGAGTGGTTCGAACATGCCATGCCCGATGGCCTGGTCCGGGCGCCGGACCAGGTACGGGCCACCCGCTACTTCAGGGTGCGACGACAGACAAAGCAGCACGACGAGGAGCCCCTTGAGCCGGAAACGCGCGAGACCACCGCGCGCCGTCGGGAAATGGCCGAACTGCTGGAAGGCGCTCCCCTGCGGGTGGAGTTCCTCTGGCTCACCGAGCCCATCCGGGACGCGGGCGTACAGGCACTCGCCACGTTGCTCGGTCTCGACGGGGAGCCAGGACGAAAGCCGGACGGAGAAGTCACCGGACCGGACGGGGAGACACTCTCGTGGCGGACACCCGAGCTGGCGGTGGAACTGCACCTGACGCGGATCGGCGGGCTCGCAGACAGCCTCGACCTCGCTCCCGGCGACCAGGGGAAAACCAGCGCCCTGCACACCGCCATCGCGAGCCGCCGCGAACGGGTTGTACGGCACTTGCCCAACGCGCGGACGGGCGGTCCTGCGTCGCTTGCCCTGTTGGAGATCCACCACAAGGACGCCTACACCCCGCGCTCCGCCGACCCCAAGTTCGCCCTGAGGCTGGGCTTCGGGGACGCGGGACGGGTGACCCAGTTCGTAGTGAATCCTCGCCGGGTGACCGGCAAACCCGTGGACGTGAAGAAGTCCACGGCCAGGAAACTCGAAGCATGCTGGATGGACGGCTTCCGCCAGCTCGGCCATCGCCCTGTGCCCGACCACGGCCTCGGCCCGGCCATCCCCGCGCACACGCAGTACACGGCTCTGTGGCTGGTCAAGCGCCGCCGGGACGGTCCCACCCGCCAGGCGGACCTCGTACCGATCGCTATCCGCGTCCGTCCCGGCGAGCCCGCTCCAGAACGAATCACCGGCTGGGACAACAGAACCGGCGAGTGGGTCCCGTACCCGACGCTCCTGATGCGCCTGGCCGAATCGGCCGAACTGCCGACAGCGGACGATCCCGACGAGGGACCGCCAGGCACGGAGACGGGCGGCCCGGACGAGATGGAAGGCGGTGACGACACCGAACAAGGCTGGGACTGGAACAGCCGTACCGAACAGCACAGAAGGGCTGTGGCGGACGCCGTCCAGGAAATCCTGT
Source organism: Streptomyces sp. NPDC007084 (assembly GCF_040703595.1). Taxonomy (NCBI): domain Bacteria; kingdom Bacillati; phylum Actinomycetota; class Actinomycetes; order Kitasatosporales; family Streptomycetaceae; genus Streptomyces; species Streptomyces sp. NPDC007084. The sequence continues at coordinate 8,286 of NZ_JBEYFY010000009.1, read as the reverse complement.
TCGCTCTTCGCGACCGCCCGACGCTGCTCTTGATCCACGCTCAGAACGCCCGTCAGTTGTGGCCGTGGCTGCAGAACGGACGCATCGAACCGGACACGATCCAGCTTCATGGCCGGCGGGCTCAGCGGATCGCTCTCCAAGGGCCCGAGCTCCGGTTGGTCCGGGTCCGCGACAACGCCGACACCGAAACACCTCAGTGGTGGGGCCGAAAGGAGCAGAACACAAGTGACGGCGAGGAGGGGGAGAGGTTCGGCCTCGCCACCGGCCTGTGGAAACCTCCCGGTTGTGATCCGCGGAACCGCGTGTTCAGCAGCACCGGTGAAAAGGCGGGGCCGGGGACGAAGGTGTCCGTCATGGCATCACGCTGGGCCTTCCGCTCCTATACCAGGGCGGGGAAGACCGGCTCCACGATCGACACCGACAGGCCGGCGTGGAACCCCGGCCTCCTGGAGATCACCATCGCAGGCTGCCTGCCCGGTGACGACCCTGAGCTGTGGGCGGCCCTGACCCACCGCCTGCGGCAGTCACCCGGACGAGCTCCCCTACTCGCCCTGCCACTTCCACTCCACCTCGCCCGCAAGGCCGCCGAGTACGTCCTGCCCACCACACGGGACCAGTCAGCGGAGCCAGACGAAGACGAGGGCGCCGTGCAGCTCTGCTTCGACCTAGGAGTGATCGCCCCGTGAGCAACCTCGAACTCCACGACATGTGGGCCGACGCCCATGTCTCCTACTCCTCACCCGCGGGCCCCGGACTCATCGGCAACTCCGGCCCGCTGGCCGAACAGACAGCGGCGTGGAACGAACGCCTGGCTGAAGCGGCCCCCAACGGAGCCCTGCTGGCCCACAACACCATGTTCGAATCACTGCGCCGTGGGACGACCCTTCATCTGCTCCATGTCACCCCGTGGTATGACCTCATCGCGCGCCACGGCACTCTTCGGCCCTCGGGCGGCTGTCTGGTAGGGAGCCTCTACTGCGCACCGCTCACACCCACGTCAGAGGGTCTGCGCATGCACAACCTCGCCGCGTACATCCTCACGAAAGAAGCACCCGCCTCTGCGGCCCGCTCCCCGCGTCCCGGCCAGGTCGCGACCCCCCTGGTCCTGGAGATCACCGTGCCGCGCCACGGCTACCGCGGTCTGGTAGGCATCGACTACCTCCGGCTGGGGTCGATCCACTTGCGGAACTACCGGGAGCTGGAGAACCTTCTAGGCCCCAAGGAGCAGTGCGAACTACGCGAAGCGGTGGTGAATCGCGTGAGGAACTCAGCGGACTTCCTCAGTCTGGCGGCCGCCATCGCCCAACGCCCGGAACCCGCGGAACACCAAGCGTTTCCTCGCCTCCTGTCCGAGACCATCCCCAGGCTCCCGGTTCTGGGCTACGTCTACTTCGAAGCGCTGTCGGAGTACCTGATGCTGTACTCACGCTCCGACCACACCCAGAGGCTGGCGGAGCAAGGCGAGTTCAACAACTGGCTTTATAAGAAGGTGCTCTTCGAAGGCTTTCCCGGTACGGAGGGCCACTTCGACCTGGCTCGATTCCGTCCCGGCTTCGCCCTCCTCGAGCAGATCCTCGGCCAGGTGGACCCGAGCATCGACGCCGCCCATGCCCGAGCTCACCTCACGGCACGCATCAGCTTTCTGGCCACCGCGCGCTTTCTCGGGCCGGAATGGCCCATGGACCGGTGGCATCGCATTCGATGGGACTTCGACCACGTCGCGGAGTACTTCGGGCCACTCCTAGGCCACCTCATCCACCGCGAGCTGCGCCGCTTCCACCGATATCCCGACTTCTACCACTTCTTCGACGAATACAAGGCGGTCCAGGCGTGGAACTACTGGAACCACATGGGCATCGCGCTGCCCTTCAACGGGACTGTTCCCAAAGGGGAGATCGGTGTCAATCCCGCTTATTCCGAGCTGGACTACCGTGTCTGGCGGGCGGAACTCGGTGATGACGGGCTCCTTCACCCTGTGGAGGAGGTCGCCCTGCGGCTGACACCTCGGCTGGTCGACACACAGCACACTTTGATGCGCGACAGGCGGGCGGCCGGCAGGAACGACACTTCGCAGGGAACCCGGCGACTGGTCGACTCCATGCTGTGACGGTCAGGAACGGAACGTCGCCCCAGTCCGGCCTCCGAGTTCCGCTGTCCGTACTCCCACGAAGCGCGGTGGCGTCCGCGCCACTGGAGGACGGCTCCGGTGCGCCGCTCAAGAGGTGGGATCCCACGCCTACGGAATGGGCAGCCTTGGTAGCGAACCTCCGGCGGCGTGCCTGTCGCATACGGCCGGGACGGCGGCAGGTCGCACGTCCCAGTCCGTGGGGCTCGAGTGACACAGGACTCGCCTTCTCGACCAGTCGGCCCGGGCGCCGAGCCGCATGTCCCCGAATCCCCCCGGGATTGTCCGTGCTCCGTAACGGCGGGAGCCCTCGGGAGCCGGGGGTCGTCATCGTCAGTGGTCGCGTCGCGGCCGGTGGGGTGAGGATCGGGTGGAGGCGGGGCGGGATGGCGCGGCACGGTGGGGTGCGAGGCTGGTACGGCAAGGTGGTCGGGGCGGCGCTCGGGGTGACGTTGTGCGCCGTCGGTGCCTCGGTGTGGAGCGCGCAGGCCGATGCCGTGGGCGGTCCCGCGCAGCCGGCCGCGCCGGCCAAACCCGCCGTCAGGGCCGTCGCGACGAGCATCGCGCACGCCTCCGACCGGGGCGCCCACGGCGTCAACATCACCATCGACGACGGGCCCGACCCCGTCTGGACCCCCCAAGTGCTCGACGTGCTGCGGGAGTACGGGGTGAAGGCCACCTTCTGCATGGTGGGGACGCAGGCGCAGGCCCACCCCGACCTCGTGAAGAAGGTGGTCGCCGCCGGGCACCGGCTCTGCGACCACACCGTGTCGCACGACACCGCCATGGACCAGAAGTCCCCGGCCTACCGTTCCCGGGAGATCCTCGACGCCGAACGCATGATCACCAAAGCGTCCGGGGGCGTCCGGCCGCTGTACTACCGGGCTCCCGGCGGCGCCTTCACCCCCGACAGCCGCAAGCTCGCCGCCTCCCGGGGCATGCGCCCGCTCGGCTGGAACGTGGACACCAAGGACTTCGAGCGCCCCGGCGCGGACGCCATCGTCGCCACCGTGCGGCGCGAACTCCCCAACGGGCCCACGCTCCTGTTCCACGACGCCGGCGGGGACCGCTCCCAGACCGTCGAAGCCCTCCGCCGGGTGCTGCCCTGGCTCAAGCAGCAGGGGTACACCTTCGGGTTTCCCGTGCGGTGAGCCAGAGGGGATGGGTACGGAGAGGGGGGCCTCAGGCCGGCCCCCCTCTGCCGGTTCAGTTCGTGAACGTGAAGTACTTCCATGCCCCGTGCGTCGTCGAATTGACGTTGTCGCCCGAGGAGTTGTTCACGTACGACGCGCGCGTGCGGGCCCGGACGCCGGCCTCGCCCGAGGCCTTCAGGCGTACCGCCGTCTTGCCGCTCGTCCCCAGGGCGAAGTACTCGGAGCCCGCGTCGTACCACGAGCCCTGGTAGTAGACCTCCAGGTCGAAGCGGAACTTGCGGCCCTTGTAGTAGCTCATCGTCGTGGTGAGGACCGGGTCGGTCTTCTTGTGGAAGTAGTAGTACGTGTGGGAGCCGATCCGGCCCGTCCGGTAGTGCTTGGAGACGCTGGTGGAGACCTTCACCTGGGCGTACGCCGTCGACTTCACGGTCTTCGCCGCGTAGTGCGAGTCACCGGTGAACACGGCGGTCACGACGGTGTCGCGCTTCATGTCGACGGTCGCCGACACGTTCCCCGAGGAGTTCACCTTGGCCGTCTTCAGCAGCTTCTTCGGCTTGTCGGCGCCGTAGGGGTCCGCGTAGATCGCGACGGTGCGGTTCTTGTACGTCGTGCCGAGGTGCGCCGTGAACGACACGTCCTTGCCGTACGCGTAGACCTTGCCGCTGTTGTTCAGGCTCAGCGAGGTCGCCTTGCGCGAGACCTCCACCGCGTACGAGCCGGAGGCGGCGGCGTGGGTCGCGTCGCCCGCGTAGGAGACCTTGTAGGTGACCTTGCCGCCGGCGGGCGGGGTGTCGGTGAAGGAGAAGCTGCCGTCCGCCTTGGTCTTGACCGCGGCCAGCGCCTTGCCGCCCGTCGACTCGACGTCCGTACGGGTCACCTTCAGGCCGGTGCCCGCGGGAAGCCTCGTCTTGGAGGTCAGCTTGCCGGTGACGGTGAGCTTCTTGGCCCGGTCCGCCTTCGCGGGAGCCGACACCTTGAGGGCCGGCAGCTCCTTGGTCGGGTCGGTCAGGGCGCGCAGGGTGTACGTGCCGTACGTGTTCTCCGAGACGGCGAAGACCCGGCCGGCGTCGGGCGCCCAGGCGAGCGCTCCGTCCACCAGGGTGTCGGCGCCGCTGCTGTTGCCGGTGTTGGGGAAGTCGTACTCCCGCGTCGGCACCGGGTCGCCGGGCCGGTGGATGTGGACGTCCGGCTCGTACCAGGAGAAGCTGCCGCCGGCCACGGTGCCGTCGGGCGCGACCCGCACCGCGTTCGGGTAGGAGTCGATCGGGTAGCCGGTCTGCTCGCTGAGGTCGGTGGTCGAGTAGGCGCCGAGACCGTAGCCGTAGGCCGGGTCGCCCCACGACGTGAGGACCTGGCGGCCGTCGGGCGTCAGGTCGATCTGCTTCACGGCGGTGTCCATCGAGCCCTTGGTGCGCAGCGTGGCGCCGTCGGCCGTGACGTCGTAGACGGCGAGGTCGCCGCCGTTGCCCGCCGCCAGCACTCCGGGGACGGCCGGGTCCGCGGCCAGGAACATGCCGTAGGCGCCGGAGAAGTCGACGTCGCCCCGCTGGTCGAGGTGGACGACGGGTTCGGCGCCGGAGATGTCGAGCGAACCGAAGTCCGTGCCGTGGGCGAACCAGATACGTCCGTCCACCACCTCCAGGTCACCGGGGGCCGCCCCGAGCGGGTAACTGGCGGTCTGGGTGTACGTGCCCGTCTCCACCGAGACGATCCGGCGGGCGTTGGTGACGGCCGCGTACACCTGGCCCGAGTCGGGCGAGAGCGCGAGGCCGCTCACCCCGGAGAGCCCGGTCAGCGTGGCCCGGACGGTGCCCGTGTAGTCGGTGACGACGATCTTGCCGCCGGTCGGGTCGGAGACGTAGACCCGCTGATGGGTGCCGTCCACGACGATGTCGCCGACCGACTTCACCGGAAGGACCTTCGCGGAGTCGGCCGCCGCCGGACCCGCCACGCCCGCCACCAGGGCGGTGGAACCAAGGACGACCGCGAGTGCCGTCGCGATCGAGATGCTGCGCCTGCGCACAGTGATGTGACCCCCACAGAAGACGGCCCGCCCGGTGTTCACCGGGCCGCGACCGAAGCCGAGACGAAAACGGCCGCGCGTCCCCCCTGCACACCACGACGGGTGTTTTCACACCACGACGGGTGTGTGGACGCTGCCTGAGGTGCAGCGTATGACATGGGAGTGACAATTGAGGATTGGAATACGGCCGCCCGGTGCCCCGCCGCCCGGTGCCCTGGCGGCCAGGGCCGGGGCGCCAGGGGCGTGGGCCGGGGCGCCGGGGCCGGGGGCGGGGCGCCGGGGAGGGTGCGGACAGGGGCCGGCGGAGGGTGCCGACAGGGTCGGCGGGCGGGTCGGAAGCGGGCCGGCGGGCGGGTCGGAAGCGGGCTGACGGGTGGGCGGCGCCCGAAAGCGGGCGCGCAGAAACGCTGCGACCCGGGCCCGCCAATATCTGTGACCGCCACATGAGAAATGGACGGCGGGCGCGGCCAGTATTTCTTGATCGGCCGATGACCGGCGGCCGGCGCGGTTTTTTTTCGCCGCCCGCAGCCGTTCCCGTCGTGCTACTGTCGACAACAGTTGCAGTTGTGGTTCCCAAGAACTTGACGGACTTCCACCCTCTTCTTTGGTGGAGTTCTTTTGTGTCTCCGGTCTTTTTCCGGCGGGGTAATCATCACGGCGACGCGGAATCCGCGCAGTGCGGACTCCGAGCACCGTCCCGAAGGAGAATTGACATGACTACTGGCACCGTGAAGTGGTTCAACGCGGAAAAGGGCTTCGGCTTCATCGAGCAGGACGGCGGCGGCGCCGACGTCTTCGCCCACTACTCGAACATCGCCGCGCAGGGCTTCCGCGAGCTGCAGGAGGGCCAGAAGGTCTCCTTCGACATCGCGCAGGGCCAGAAGGGCCCGACGGCGGAGAACATCGTTCCCGCCTGACACCCGCACGCACAGCGAAGCTGGGGCCCGCACCTTGGGTGCGGGCCCCAGCTCGCCGCTTTCCCGGGCACGGGCGACGACGCCCGTCCCGGACCGCCGGCCGCGAGTGGCCGGACCCGAACGCGGGTATGAATCCCCTCGGGACCGCGCGCATCCGCCGGGACCACCGGGACAGCACGCGAAAACCCCGGTTCCGCCGGTGGCACCGCCCCGGCTCCCCTCTTCACCTCAGGCTCCACTTCCCGGCCCCGCCACCGGTTTCGCCCACGGCAGCCTCACCCCGTGGTTCCGCCCGGTGCCGCCGATTCGGCCCCACCACCTTCGGGACCGTGACCGTTCCGGATTTCCGGACACGTATCCCGACCGCATTACTCACCACCCCGGACCGCATTCGGTCCGATGCACGACCCCATTCGGTGTCGTATTTCATTCGGCTCGTTCTCGCTATTCTCTGCGCTGCACATTCGCTGCGGGAATTCCTTGAAACGCGCCCGTTCAAGGAAGGTTCCGCATGAACCGCACACGCACGAACGACCGTTTCGCCCGTACCCGATCCGAGGGCGCAGGCCCCCGGCGGAGCGGTGGTGGCAGCCGCTTCGGGTCCGCGCCCTCCGGCCGTGGTTCCGCTTCCTCCGGCCGTTCCGGCGGCGCCGGCAGGTCGAAGGGCTACGGGGGCCGGCCGGCCTCCCTCCAGGGCGAGTTCGCCCTGCCGGTGACGGTCACGCCCGCTCTGCCGGCCGTGGAGGCGTTCGCCGACCTCGCCCTGCCCGCCCCGCTGCTGGCCGCGCTCGGACACGAGGGCGTCAGCGTCCCCTTCCCGATCCAGGCCGCGACCCTGCCGAACTCCCTCGCGGGACGTGACGTACTCGGCCGGGGCCGCACCGGCTCCGGCAAGACGCTGGCCTTCGGCCTCGCGCTGCTGGCCCGTACCGCCGGCCGGCGCGCCGAGCCGCGCCAGCCGCTGGCCCTGGTCCTCGTCCCGACCCGCGAGCTGGCCCAGCAGGTCACCGACGCGCTCACCCCGTACGCCCGCTCCCTGCGGCTGCGGCTCGCGACCGTGGTCGGCGGGATGTCCATCGGCCGGCAGGCCGCCGCGCTGCGCAACGGCGCGGAGGTCGTCGTCGCCACGCCGGGCCGTCTCAAGGACCTCATCGAGCGCGGCGACTGCGGACTCGGCGACGTCGACATCACCGTCCTCGACGAGGCCGACCAGATGGCCGACATGGGCTTCATGCCCCAGGTCACCCAACTGCTCGACCAGGTGCGTCCGGGCGGTCAGCGGATGCTGTTCTCCGCGACCCTGGACCGCAACGTCGACCTGCTGGTCCGCCGCTACCTGAACGACCCGGTCGTCCACTCGGTCGACCCGTCCGCGGGCGCCGTCACGACGATGGAGCACCACGTCCTGCACGTCCAGGGCGCCGACAAGCACCGTACGACCACCGAGATCGCCGCGCGGGAGGGCCGGGTGCTGATGTTCCTGGACACCAAGCACGCGGTCGACCGGCTGACCGAGCACCTGCTGAACAGCGGTGTCCGGGCCGCGGCCCTGCACGGCGGCAAGTCCCAGCCGCAGCGCACCCGCACCCTCGCCCAGTTCAAGACCGGGCACGTGACCGTGCTGGTGGCGACCAACGTCGCGGCGCGCGGCATCCACGTCGACCAGCTCGACCTGGTGGTCAACGTCGACCCGCCGAGCGACCCCAAGGACTACCTGCACCGCGGCGGCCGTACGGCACGGGCCGGCGAGTCGGGCAGCGTCGTGACGCTGGTGACGCCGAACCAGCGGCGTGACATGAGCCGCCTGATGGTGGCCGCCGGGATCACCCCGCAGACCAGCCAGGTCCGTTCGGGCGAGGCGGAACTGACCCGCATCACGGGCGCCCAGGCGCCCTCGGGTGTGCCGGTCGTCATCCGCGCGCCCGTCTCGGACCGGCCCCGGCGCGGTGCCTCCGGCTCCTCCTCGCGTGGCCCCTTGCTGACGGTGCCCTGGCAGGCTAAGCGTCCTGTCGGACCTCCGCCTAACTCATGGCTGGCGCGCAAGTTCTGGACTCCCGAGCCGCCCGA
>NZ_JBEYFY010000008.1:157682-225434 GCF_040703595.1 Streptomyces sp. NPDC007084 | reverse complement strand
ATGATCGTCTTGCTGCCGGGTCCCTGGTAGCCGCCGCCGATGCCGTTGACCTCGGTCCGTCCGGCGGCCCCCAGGCCGGGTAACGGGCGGGCGGGCGGCGGCGCCCGGCGGACAGGCGGAAGCATCCGGGCGGACATGCGGCGGGCCTCGGCCGCGCATCCTCCGCGCGGGCTGCGGGCGTGCGGCGGCCCACGGGGCCGGGCATCCGGCGAACGCGCGTCGGCCCGCCGCCCGGCGCCCGCCGGACGGGCGGCGGCCGGCCCACGCGCGAACCCGGCCCCCTGCCCGCGCCGGGCCTCCAGCGGGTGTCCGGATGCCCGCCCCGCCGGGCATCCGGCGGGCATCCCGCACGTGTGCCGCAGGCATCCCGCACGTGTGCCGCAGGCATCCGGCGCGTGGGCGGCGGGCGTTCGGCGCGTGTGCGGCGGGCGTTCGGTGGGCGTGCGGCGGGGGGTGGGGGTGTGGTACCCGCTACCGTTGACAGGATGAGCCCCGAGACGACCGCCCCGCGGTCCCTGGCGGAGGCGCTCCGGGCGCGGGACGACGCCTCGCTGTCCGCCCTGCTGCGTTCCCGTCCCGACCTGATCACGCCCGTTCCCACGGATCTCACCCAGCTCGCCACCCGGGCGGGCACCCGGGCCTCGGTGGTGCGTGCCCTGGAGCGGCTGGACCGGTTCGCGCTCCAGACGGCGGAGGCGCTGGCCGTGGCCTCCGAGCCGGCCACCCGCGACGAACTGCTCGGGCTGCTGGCGGGCGACGACGCGGACCCGGCGGTGACGGCGGCCTTCCCGCGCGCGCTCGGGACCCTGCGCGAGCAGGCCCTCGTCTGGGGGGCCGACGACCGGCTGCGGCTGGTGCGTACCGCCCGCGAGCTGCTCGCCCCCTCGCCCCAGCACCCCTCCCCCACCGGGCTCGGACCCACGGTCGCGGAGGCCACGACGGGCATGTCACCGGGCCGTATCCAGGAGATCGTGGCCGCGGCGGGGCTCGCGACGACGCACGACTCGGTGTCGGCGGTGGCGTCCCTGAGCGCTCTGTTCGGGGACCGGGCGCGGATGTCGGCGCTGCTCGACGAGGCGCCCGCCGAGGCGGTGGAGGTGCTGTCGCGGCTGGTGTGGGGGCCGCCGTACGGGCAGGTGACGGCGGAACCGGCGGCGCATCTGCGCTGGCTGATCGACCGTGGGCTGCTGCTGCCGACGGCGCCCGGCACGGTCGTCCTGCCCCGGGAGGTCGCCCTGCATCTGCGGGCGGGCCGCGCGCACCGGGTGACGGAGCCGGTGGCGCCCTCGGTGGAGGCGGCGACGAGCCACCGTCCACAGGTTGTGGACGCCGCCGCGGCCGGCCAGGCGTACACCACGCTGGCGACGGTCGAGGAGCTGCTGAAGGACTGGCACGAGGGCGGTCCCGCCGTGCTGCGCGCGGGCGGTCTGAGCGTGCGGGACCTGAAGCGGACGGCGGTGGCGCTCGACGTGTCCGAGCCGGTCGCCGCGTTCTGGGTGGAACTCGCCTACGCGGCGGGCCTGCTGGCCTCCGACGGCGAGGCCGACGAGCGGTACGCGGCGACGCCGGCCTACGACGAGTGGCTGGAGCTGCCCGCCGCCGAGCGCTGGGCGCGGCTCGCCTCCGCGTGGCTGGCGGCGACCCGGACGGCGGGGCTGGTCGGCGGACGGGACGCGAAGGACCGTACGCTCTCGGCGCTCGGCCCCGGCCTGGACCGCTCGGCCGCGCCCGAGGTCCGCCGCCGCGTCCTCACGCTGCTCGGCACGCTGCCCGAGGGCTCCTCGGCCACCCCGGAATCGCTGCTGGCCCGGCTGTACTGGGAGCGTCCGCCGCGCGGCGCCGGGCCCGCGCCGGACGATCTGCGGACCCGGCTGGCCCGCTGGACCCTGTCGGAGGCGGAGCTGCTCGGGGTGACCGGCCGGGGCGCGCTGTCCGCGCAGGGGCGGGCGCTGCTGGGCCTGCCCCCGTCGGCCGCCGCGGCGGAGGGGCCGGAGCCGTCGGGGCCGGGCGCCAAGCTGCCCGCGCACAAGCGTCGCCACACCTCGGAGGAGCGGAGCACGGCCGGCGCGGGCCCCCTCTCCCCCGCCGAGCGGGCCGCGGCGGCCGAGCGGGCGGCCCGGCTGGTGGCGCCGCTGCTGCCCGAGCCGCTCGACCACGTGCTGCTCCAGGCGGACCTGACGGCGGTCGCGCCCGGCCCGCTCCAGCGCCCGCTGGCCGACACCCTCGGGGTGCTCGCGGACGTCGAGTCCAAGGGCGGCGCGACGGTCTACCGGTTCACCCCGGGCTCCGTACGCCGTGCCCTGGACGCCGGCCGTTCGGCGTCCGACCTGCACGCCTTCCTCGCCGCGCACTCCCGTACGCCGGTCCCGCAGCCGCTCGCCTACCTGATCGACGACGTGGCCCGCCGGCACGGGCATCTGCGGGTCGGGGCGGCCTCGGCGTACGTCCGCTGCGACGACGACGCGCTGCTCAACGAGATCCTCGCGGACAAGCGGTCGCAGGGCTTCCGGCTGCGCCGGCTCGCGCCGACGGTGCTGGCCGCGCAGGCCGACCCGGCGGCGCTGCTGGAGGGCCTGCGCTCGATGGGCTTCGCGCCCGCCGCCGAGTCCGCGGAGGGCGACGTCCTGATCACCCGGGCGCACGCCCACCGCACACCGCCGCGCGCCGCCCCGGAGCCCGTCCCGGACGGCCCGCCGGTGCCCGACGCGACGCTCCTCGGCGCGGCGGTCCGCGCGATCCGGGCCGGGGACCTCGCCTCGACCGCCCCCCGCAAGACGGACCCGGCGACCGACCGCCCCGGCGGCACCGAACTGCCCCGCACCAGCTCCGCCGAGACCCTCGCCACCATGCAGGCCGCCGTCCTGACCGGCGAGTCCCTGTGGATCGGCTACGTGAACGCCGAGGGCTCCGCCACCCAGCGCGTGATCGCCCCGATCCGCGTGGAGGGCGGCTTCGTCACGGCCTACGACCACACCTCCGACGAGGTCCGCACCTACCCCCTGCACCGGGTGACGGGCGTGGCGGAACTGGACGACCAGCCCTGACGGCGCGGCCCGCTGCCAGGCCCGTCCGGCGGGCCAGGCGGGATCATCCGCCGGTAAGGCACACTGGACGTTTGGCCGCGTGCCCGTGGTGGGTGCTGCCGCGTAGAGAGGGACGGGTGTGAACGGACCGCTTATCGTCCAGTCCGACAAGACGCTTCTGCTCGAAGTCGATCACGAGCTGGCCGACGCCTGCCGTCGCGTGATCGCCCCCTTCGCCGAGCTGGAGCGCGCTCCCGAGCACATCCACACCTACCGCGTCACCCCGCTCGGCCTGTGGAACGCTCGGGCCGCCGGGCACGACGCCGAGCAGGTCGTGGACGCGCTCGTCGAGTTCAGCCGGTATCCGGTCCCGCACGCCCTGCTCGTGGACATCGCCGAGACGATGGACCGCTACGGTCGGCTCACCCTCAGCAAGCACCCCGCGCACGGCCTGGTCCTGACCACCACCGACCGGCCGGTCCTCGAAGAGGTGCTGCGCTCCAAGCGGGTCGCGCCGCTGGTCGGCCGGCGGATCGACGCCGACACCGTCGCCGTGCACCCCTCCGAGCGCGGGCAGATCAAGCAGACCCTGCTGAAGCTCGGCTGGCCGGCCGAGGACCTCGCCGGGTACGTGGACGGCGAGGCCCACGCCATCGACCTCGCGGAGGACGGCTGGGCGCTGCGCCCGTACCAGAAGCAGGCCGTGGAGAACTTCTGGCACGGCGGTTCCGGCGTGGTCGTGCTGCCCTGTGGCGCGGGCAAGACGCTGGTCGGCGCGGGCGCGATGGCGCAGGCCAAGGCGACCACGCTCATCCTGGTCACCAACACCGTCTCGGCCCGCCAGTGGAAGCACGAGCTGGTGAAGCGGACCTCGCTGACCGAGGACGAGATCGGCGAGTACAGCGGTACGCGCAAGGAGATCCGCCCGGTCACCATCGCCACGTACCAGGTGCTGACGACCCGGCGGAAGGGCGTCTACCCGCACCTCGAACTGTTCGACTCCCGCGACTGGGGGCTCATCGTCTACGACGAGGTCCACCTGCTGCCCGCCCCCGTCTTCAAGTTCACCGCCGACCTCCAGGCCCGCCGCCGGCTCGGGCTGACCGCGACCCTCGTCCGGGAGGACGGCCGCGAGTCGGACGTCTTCTCCCTCATCGGCCCGAAGCGGTTCGACGCGCCCTGGAAGGAGATCGAGGCGCAGGGCTACATCGCGCCCGCCGACTGTGTCGAGGTCCGGGTGAACCTCACGGACTCGGAGCGGATCGCGTACGCGACGGCCGAGACGGAGGAGAAGTACCGCTTCTGCGCCACCACCGCGACCAAGCGGAAGGTGACGGAGGCGCTGGTCCGGAAGTTCGCGGGCCAGCAGATCCTGGTGATCGGCCAGTACATCGACCAGCTCGACGAGCTGGGGGAGTACCTGGACGCGCCGGTCATCAAGGGCGAGACCAGCAACGCGCAGCGGGAGAAGCTGTTCGACGCGTTCCGGCAGGGCGAGATCAGCGTGCTGGTGGTGTCCAAGGTGGCGAACTTCTCCATCGACCTGCCGGAGGCCACGGTCGCCATCCAGGTCTCGGGCACCTTCGGCTCCCGCCAGGAGGAGGCCCAGCGGCTCGGCCGGGTGCTGCGGCCGAAGGCCGACGGTCACCAGGCCCACTTCTACTCGGTGGTCGCCCGGGACACCATCGACCAGGACTTCGCGGCACACCGCCAGCGCTTCCTGGCCGAGCAGGGGTACGCGTACCGGATCATGGACGCCGACGACCTGCTGACCGCCGGCGACAGCGGGAACTGACCGGGGTCCACTGACCGGGGTCCGCCGGGCCTCCAAGGGCTCCGGGCCGCCGGAGGCTTCGTGAACTGGCCGCGGGCTTCGGGGGCTGACCGGGGCCGGTGAGGCGTCAGCGGCGGCGGACGCCGGCCTCCTCGCCGTACTCGCCGAGCACGACGACGTCGAACGCGGCCTCCGCGAAGACCCTCACGGCGCGCAGGGCGTCGCCGACCCGGTGCCGGCGGTGGGCGGAGGTGACGGCCGTCGCCCCGCGGGCGGCGGCGCCCGGACGGGCAGGGCCTGGACCTGGGGTGAAAGTGGCTGCACTCATACGTCCATGGTGCGACCCCCCTCCCCGAACGGCGTCGGTCTTCCGACCGAACCTCGCCCTCCCCCGCGTCCACCCCCGGTCCCGCCGCCCTACCCCTCCCGGCGGACCCGGCCCCCTAGGGGACGACCACCCGCGCCCCGGCGACGGCACCCCCGGCCCCCGGCCGTGAGCGGCGGCTCGGGCGAGCTGCCGCGAGCGGCGGCTCGGGCCCCCGGCCTTGAGCGGCGGCTCGGGAGAGCTGCCGTGAGCGGTGGCTCGGGCGGCATCAGGGGACTTGGGAGGGGCGACACCCTGCCTAGCCGCAGGGGCGGGAACCCGACGGGCTGCTGATGGGGGTCACCGCGCGGACCAGGCAGTATGCCGTCCGGATCATTGTTCCGGGGCCGCGCGAAGCGCCCCGCACCGCCGGGAAGACACCGGCACCGACAAGGAGTGAGAACGCCCACCGCGGCCCGCACACCGGACCCGTGAGGGTGCCGGCGCCGACGCGGCCGGACCCCGGCCCGGTCCGACGCGACCGCCACGGCAGCCGGCCCCGACAGCCGGGGCCGGTCCCGCTGAGCACGTCAGGTGACCTTTCATGCACAACCCCGCTTCCCCGCCCTCCGCCGCGGCCGCGCCTGCCGCCGCCCCCGCCGCCGACCCCGGCGGTTTCCGGGCGTCGCCCAGACAGGTCCGGCTGATGCCGCTCATCGCGCTGATCTTCTTCAGCGTCTCCGGCGGCGCCTACGGCATCGAGAGCCTCTTCTCCTCGTCCGGGCCGGGCATGGGACTGCTGCTGATCCTCGTCGCGCCGCTCGTCTACGGGCTGCCGCACTCGCTCGTGGTGGCGGAACTGGGCACCGCGATACCGGTGGAAGGCGGCTTCTACCACTGGGTCAAGCGCGGCCTCGGCAACTTCTGGGGCTTCCAGTCGGCCCTGCTGACCTGGCTCTGCTCCTTCGTCGACATGGCCCTCTTCCCGCTGCTGTTCGCCAACTACCTCCAGTCGATGGTCTCGGCGGTCGCCCCCGGCAAGCACGTGCTGTTCGCGCTGGGCGGCCTGGAAATCGACCTCAACTGGCTGATCTGCGTTGGCGTCATCGTCGTCTTCACCCTGGTGAACCTGATGGGCGCCGGCTGGGTCGGCGAGTCCTCGCTGGTCTTCGGGGTGGTGTGCCTCACGCCGATGCTCGTGCTCACGGTGATCGGCCTGTGGAAGCTGGTCAGCGACCCGTCGAACCCGGTCACCTCGCTCACCCTCGGCCACCAGCAGTCCACCGCCTCCGCGTTCGGCGCGGGCCTGTTCATCGTGATGTGGAACTACTGCGGCTGGGACCAGGTGTCCACGGTCGCGGGCGAGATGGAGAACCCCCGACGTGACCTGCCCAAGGCGCTGTTCGCGTCGATCGCCCTGATCGTCGTCGCCTATCTGCTGCCCTGTCTGGCCGCGCTCACGGTCGGCCGGGACGGCGAGGCGGGCTGGGCGAACTGGGGCGACGGCTCGTTCGCCGAGGTCGGCAAGGTGCTCGGCGGTCCCTGGCTACAGGCGGCGGTGACGATCGGCGGCATGTTCAGCGCGGTCGCCATGTTCTCCGCGCTGCTCGCCTCCAACAGCCGGCTCCCGCTGGTCCTGTCCCGCGACGGCTATCTGCCCGCCCGGCTGACCCACGAGTCCAGGCGTTTCAAGGCGCCGATCGCGTCCATCGTCGGCTCCTCCGCGATCTACGCCGTCTTCTGCCTCTCCAGCTTCGGCGACCTCGTCGTGGTGGACGTCTTCCTCACCAACGTGGTCATCCTGCTGGAGGTCGCCGCGCTGGTCGCCCTGCGGGTCCGCGAACCGGGTCTGGCCCGCCCGTACCGGGTCCCCGGCGGGTGGACCGCCATCGCCGCGATCGTGCTGAGCCTCACCGCCGTCTGCGTCTTCGCCGCGTGGGCCCAGTACCGCGACTCCGGCACCCGGTCGGTGGTGTACGGGCTCACGACGGTGGCGTTCAGTTTCGTGCTGTATCTCCCGCTGGAGCGGTGGCGGCGGGCCCGGGTCCGCCGGGGCACCCTGCCGGACCTGGGCGCGGACAGCCCCGCCTACCTGGCCTGGCTGGCCCGCGCGACGGAACGCGGCCCCGGCACGGACGAGCCCCCGCTCACGGAGGACTCGCTCCCGGAACCCCTCGCGACAACGGGGGCCGCCCGCTAGCGGGAGCCCGCCTTCAGCGCCCGCCGGCGGGAGCACACCTCCACGGGGCGGCGAACGCGGAGAGAACGGGAAGAGGGCCGCCCCGAGGGGGCCACCGGAAACCACGGGCACCGACCACCCCGGCACCCCCGGGAACCCGGGAACCGGGAACCCGGCAACCCGGGGAGCCGGGGAGCCGGGGAGCCGGGGAGCCGGGGAGCCGGGGAGCCGGGGAGCCGGGGTCCCCTGGGCGACGTGGAGCCAGGACCCCCTGGGCCCCGTGGAGCCAGGACCCCGGCACCCCCCAGGACCCCCTGCCCGGCGGAAAACCCATTGGCCCCCGCATCCATCCCTCGCCTACAATCTCCGCTCTTGCCCGCCTCCCTTCGCGGAGTGCCGCCGTCCGGCCGGAAACCGGACGGCATCCGGAACCACCGGAACCCCATCCGGAAGCGCCGGAATCACTTGAGTCACGCGCACCACTCCCGCAGCGGCCCCCGGAGGCAATCCCCGTGTCCACCCTGTCCGAATCCGGCGATCCCCTCTCCCGCGAACGTGCCCACCTCAGCCTGTCCCGAGCCGCGCTCCGCGCGATGCGCGAGGACGCGGAGAACCTCGACATCCGCGACGTCACCGCGAACTGGGTGAACGCCGAGGTGCTGCACCGCCAGATCGGGGAGCGCATCAAGGCCCTCGCCGACCTCAGCCACACCCCGCTCTTCTTCGGCCGCCTCGACTATCTGCACGCGCCGGGCGCCGACCGGGCGGAGGGCGCGGAGGGCGAGCGGTTCTACATCGGGCGCCGGCATGTGCACGACGCCGAGGGCGACCCGATGGTCATCGACTGGCGCGCGCCGGTCTCGCAGCCGTTCTACCGGGCCTCGAAGAAGGACCCGATGGACGTCGGGCTGCGCCGCCGCTTCGGTTACACCGGCGGCGACCTCACCGCGTACGAGGACGAGCACCTGTCCGACCCGGCGGAGGCGGCGGCCACCAGCAAGCTGCTCCAGCAGGAGATCGAGCGCCCGCGCGTCGGCCCGATGCGCGACATCGTGGCGACCATCCAGCCCGAGCAGGACGAGATCGTACGGTCGGGTCTGTCCGGCTCGGTCTGTGTGCAGGGCGGCCCCGGCACCGGGAAGACGGCCGTCGGCCTGCACCGGGTCGCGTATCTGCTGTAC
Organism: Streptomyces sp. NPDC007084; assembly: GCF_040703595.1. Classification (NCBI taxonomy): domain Bacteria; kingdom Bacillati; phylum Actinomycetota; class Actinomycetes; order Kitasatosporales; family Streptomycetaceae; genus Streptomyces; species Streptomyces sp. NPDC007084. The sequence continues at coordinate 216,973 of NZ_JBEYFY010000008.1, read as the reverse complement.
GCGCACCGGGACCGCCTGGCCCGCACCGGCACGCTGGTGATCGGGCCGAACAAGTCCTTCCTGCACTACATCGAGCAGGTGCTGCCCGCGCTCGGCGAGCTGGAGGTGCGGCAGGCGACGGTCGACGACCTGGTGGCCCATGTCGAGGTACGCGGCGACGACGACGCGCCGGCCGCGGTGATCAAGGGCGACGCGCGGATGGCGGAGGTGCTGCGCCGGGCGGTCCGCTCGCACGTGACGCTGCCGACGGAGCCGGTGGTGGTCGTCCGCGGCTCCCGGCGCTGGCGGGTCGCGGCCTACGAACTGGAGGAGATCGTCAGGGAGTTGCTGGACCGGGACATCCGGTACGGCGCCGCCCACGAAGCCCTTCCGCAGCGGATCGCGCACGCCGTGCTGGTCCAGATGGAGCGCTCCGGTGAGGCGCCGGACGACCGGGTGCAGGACGCGGTCGCCCGGAACCCGGCGGTGAAGGCGGCCGTCAAGGCGGTCTGGCCGCAGGTCGATCCGGCCAAGCTGGTGCTGCGGCTGCTGACCGACGCGGACTTCCTGGCCGCGCACGCGGAGGGGCTGCTCGACGCGGCCGAGCAGAAGCAGATCCTCTGGGCGAAGCCGGTGCGCGGCGTGAAGTCGGCGAAGTGGTCGGCGGCGGACGCCGTGCTGATCGACGAGGCCACGGATCTGGTACGGCGCACGCACTCGCTGGGGCACGTGGTGCTGGACGAGGCGCAGGACCTCTCCCCGATGCAGTACCGCGCGGTGGGCCGGCGCTGCACGACGGGTTCGGTGACCGTGCTCGGCGACCTGGCGCAGGGGACGACCCCGTGGGCGACCCGGAGCTGGGCGGAGGCGCTGGGGCATCTGGGCAAGCCGGACGCGGTGGTGGAGGAGCTGACGGCCGGTTTCCGCGTGCCGACGGACGTCATCACGTACGCGTCCCGGCTGCTCCCGCACATCGCGCCCGGTCTCACGCCGGTGGCGTCGGTGCGGGAGAACCCGGGCCTGTTCGAGGTCCGGGCGACCACCGGGGACGACGAGGTGATCGACGCGGTGGAGGAGCTGCTCGGCCGCGAGGGTTCGGTCGGCCTGATCGCCGCGGACACCCGTGTCCCGGCACTCGCCGGGGCCCTCGCGGCGGCCGGCCACTCCTGCCTGGCCCCCGGTGAGGAGACGACGGCCGAGACCCGCCTCACCCTCGTCCCGGCCTCGCTCGCCAAGGGCCTGGAGTACGACTACGTGGTCCTGGACGAGCCCCAGTCGGTGGTCACGGCGGAACCGGACGACCGCACCGGCCTGCGCCGCCTCTACGTCGCCCTGACCCGGGCGGTGTCGGGCCTGATCGTGACCCACAAGACCCCGCTGCCTCCGGAGCTGCGGTCTTAGCCCATCCGGCGTTCGCGGAGCGGGGGGCCGGGAGGGGCGGGGGGCCGGGAGGGGGGGTCCGGGAGGGGCGGGGGGTCCGGGACGGGCGGCGCCCCCGGGTACGGGACGGGCAGGGGCGGAGGGGACGAACACCCCGACGCCCACCCGGGCTACGCGTGCAACGCCGCCCGCGCGTCGACGGCGGCCCGCCACTCCCGTACGGCGACGGCGGAAACGGGCCCGCTCCACCCGAGGGGCCGGGCGGCCCCACCGATGTGGAAGGCGTCGACGCCCGCGGCACGAAGGTGCGGGACATGATCGAGGCGGAGCCCTCCGCCGACCATGATCCGCTGCTCGTACCCGGGTTCACCGGCCCGCCCGGCCTCGGCGACCAGAACGGAAAGCCCGTCATCGACCCCGGCGGGGGACCCGGCGGTCAGATACGCGTCGAGCCCCGGCAGCCCGGCGAGCCGCCGGCGCAGCGCGTCCCGGTCGGCGGCCCGGTCCACCGCCCGGTGGAACGTCCACCGGCAGCCGTCGAGTTCGGCCACGATCCGCTCGACGGCACCGAGATCGGGCCCGCCGTCGGCGTCGAGGAAACCGAGCACGAACTCGTCGGCCCCGGCGTCCCGCAGCTCCCCCGCCGCCCGCACGAGGGCGTCGACGCCCTCCGCGCCCCCGGCGCCGAAACCGTCCGACAGCCGCAGCATCACCCGCAGCGAGATGTCGACGGACGCGCGGATTCCGGCGAAGGTCCGCACCGAGGGTGTCAGCCCGTCGGCGGCCATGTCGGTGACCAGCTCAAGCCGGTCCGCTCCGCCGTCCTGAGCGGCGACCGCGTCCTCCACGCCGAGGGCGATCACCTCCAGGAGTGCGCTCTTCCGCTCGCTCATCGGACCTCTTCCTTGGGCGGCTACAGGTCTAGTCCAATCCCAAGAGTACGCGCGCGGGCGCGGGGGCGCGAGAAGGTCCCGCCGCCCCGAGGGTTTTCCCTTGGGCCCTCACCCGAACAGATTCAGCTCCCTCTCCTCGGCTCCGACCAGCTCGTACCCGCCCGCGTCCGGAACCGGGCGCCCCGCGTAGAGCCGGACGAGCGTGGCCGCGTCCCCGATGTAGCGGGCCGGGGGCCGGTCGCCGGGGATGCCGCCGAGGCGCAGCGGGTCGTCCAGGTGGTCGAGGTCGGCGTGCAGGGGCAGGTGGTCGCGCTCGCGGCTGACCCGGGCGAGGAGGGTGAGGGCGTGCGGAAGTCCGGGCCCCTCGTAGGCGCCGGGTTCACCAAGGGCCTCGCGTACGTCCCCGGCGTGCACCCACTCGCCGAGGGCGGCCCCGTCGAGGGCGCCGTCGGAGCGGGCGATCGCGGCGCCCGCCTCGGTCATGCCGTGCTCCAGCTCGTCCAGGACCCGGGCGGTGGGCCAGTCGGCGCGCTCGGCGATGTCGCGGTCGTTGGCCTCGGGGCCGAACACCCCCGGTTCGAAACGGCTCGCGACGACCCGGTCCAGTACGGCCGCGCAGTGCGCCAGCACCTCCCGTACCGTCCATGCCGGGCACCCGGCGGTCGGCAGCGCGAAGTCCGCCTCGGGCCGCGCCCGCAGCAGCGGGATCAGCGTGTCGCGCTCGGTCCGCAGCAGCAGGCCGGGCAGTTCCGGGTCCCGTACGTCGTGTGCGTCTCCAGGAATCATGGGTCCACCGTAGGAAGGGACGGGGCGCGAGGCGAGGAGAATGGCGGTATGCCAGCACAGAACAGCGGCCGGACGCCCGCCGAGAGCACCGCCCGGCCGGGCACCGCGCACGGCACCGCACCGGACACCGCGCACGGCACCACGCCGACCGGCACGCACGGCACCGCGACGAACACCGCGCGGGGCGCCGGGCATCCGGCCCACGCGGACCTGATCAGGCGCTGGACGGAGACCGTACGGGCGGCCCGTGACGAAGCCGGGGCGAAGGCGACCGGCCCCGTGTCGGGCCTGGCACCGGACGCGGCACCGCACCCCGCCGCGCACCCGGCACCGGACGCGACCCCGGACCCGGCGCCGAGCCCGGCCCCAGCCCCGGGCCCCGCTCCGACCCCCGTCCCGGACCCCACCCCCTACGCCGAGAACCTCCTGGCCCGCTGGGCCGAGCCGCAGCGCCGCTACCACACCACCGGCCACCTCCTCGCGGTCCTCGACCGCCTCGACGAGCTGGAGGAGCACGGGGAGCGGCCCGCCGACCCGGCGGCGGTGCGGCTCGCGGCCTGGTTCCACGACGCGGTGTATCTGCCGGACCGTTCGGAGAACGAGGAGCGCTCGGCGCGGCTGGCCGAGCGCGCCCTGACCGAGCTGGGCGTCGGCGCGGAGCGCACCGCCGAGGTGGCCCGGCTGGTCCGGCTGACCGTCACGCACGACCCCGCCGAGGGGGACGGCGACGGCGCCGTGCTGTGCGACGCCGACCTGGCGGTCCTGGCGTCACCGCCGGCCGCGTACGCCGCCTACGCGGCGGCGGTCCGCGAGGAGTACGGCTTCGTCCCCGACGACGCCTTCCGCGCCGGCCGCGCCGCCGTACTGCGCCAACTCCTGGATCTGCCCGGCCTGTTCAGGACCTCGTACGGCCGACGGGAGTGGACGGCCCCCGCCCACCGCAACATCAGCGCCGAACTCGCCGAACTGACCGCGCCGGCCGAACCCACCGACCCGCCCGGCTAGTCGAACCGCCCGAACCGCCTGAACCGCCCGAACCGGCGGCACCGGCCGCACCGGCCGCACCCGGGAACCCGGAAACCCGGCAGAGCCCCCCCCAGCCCCCAGCCCCCCACCCACTTACCCCCAACCCCCGCCCCCTCTCCCCCCGTCCGCCATCCAAGACACCCGGCAAACGGTTCGACGCCGGGCGCCGCACCCCGTACGAAGGAGGCATGCCTCCGAGCCGCGGCCCCCTGAAGCCGGACCCACCCGACACCGACACCGAAACCGGCGCCACCCCCGCCCCCGCCTCCGCCCGCCCCCGCATGCCCCTGTCCGTCTACATCCTCGCCCTGTCCGTGTTCGCCCTCGGGACCAGCGAGTTCATGCTGTCCGGGCTGTTGCCGCCGGTCGCGGAGGACCTTGGGGTGACGATCCCGCAGGCCGGTCTGCTGATCTCGGCGTTCGCGATCGGCATGGTCGTCGGGGCGCCGTTGCTCGCGGTGGCCACCCTGCGGCTGCCGCGCCGGACCACGCTGGTCGCGCTGATCTCCGTGTTCGGGCTCGGCCAGGTCGCCGGGGCCCTCGCGCCCACGTACGCCGTGCTGTTCGCCTCGCGCGTGGTCAGCGCGCTGGCCTGCGCCGGTTTCTGGGCGGTCGGGGCGGCCGTGGCCGTCGCGATGGTGCCGGAGACCTCGCGGGCACGGGCGCTGGCCGTGATGATCGGCGGGCTGTCGGTCGCGAACGTGCTCGGGGTGCCCGCCGGGGCGTTCCTCGGCGAGGGGCTGGGCTGGCGTGCCGCGTTCTGGGCGGTCGGCGCGGCGTCGGCGGTGGCGCTGACCGGCATCGTGACCCTGGTCCCGGCCATCCCCCGGCCGGCCGAACGGCCGCGCCTGGGGCGGGAGATGGGGATCTACCGGGACCGGCAGGTCTGGCTGTCCATCGGGACGATCGCGCTCGCGGCGGCCGGCGTGTTCTGCGCGTTCAGCTATCTCGCGCCGCTGCTCACCGATGTGGCGGGCCTCGATGACGGCTGGGTGCCGACCGTGCTGGCGCTGTTCGGAGCCGGCGCGATCATCGGGACGGCGCTGGGCGGCCGGTTCGCCGACGCGCACCTGTTCGGGGTGCTGATCGCCGGGATGGCGGCGGACACCGTGGTGCTCGTCGCGTTCGCGCTGCTCGGGCGGTACGCGGTCGCGGCGGTGCTGCTGTCGTTCCTGCTCGGTGTGGCCTGCTTCTGCACCGCCCCGGCGCTGAACGCGCGGATGTTCAACGTGGCCGCCGCCGCCCCGACCCTGGCGGGCGCCACCACCACGGCCGCGTTCAACCTGGGCAACACGGCGGGGCCCTGGCTGGGCGGCGCCGTCATCGACGCGGGGTTCGGCTACCGGGCGACCGCCTGGGCGGGCGCGGCGCTGACGACCTCGGCCATCGCCCTGGCCGTCGTCTCGCTGCGGCTGCACCGGAGCGCACGGGCACCGCGCGGGCCACGGGCGCCGCGCGGGCCACGGGGACAGCGCGGACAGCGCGGACCGCGCGGACCGCGCGGACAGCGGGTCACCGGAAGGGGGCACACGGAGGCTAATCCCGTGTGTTCGAAGGCGTGATCCGTCCTATCCTCGGCCGCATGGAAGACACGGGTGGGGACCAGGTGGAGGCAGCCGTCCGGGACTGCGCCGCGCTGCTGCGGCCGGCGGCCGGGCTGGACTGGAGTGTCCGGGCGGGCGTCCTGGACTGGGACTGCCGGCGGACCGCCGAGCACATCGCGAGTGATCTCATCGCGTACGCCGGGCAGTTGGCGGGGCGGGCGACCACAGCGTACGTGCCGTTCGACATCAGCGTGGACGACGGTACGGACAACGCCGGGGTCGTCGACGTGATCGAGACGACCGGCGCGCTGCTCGCGGCGGCGGTGCGGACGGCTCCGCGCGAGGTGCGGGCCTTCCACCCGTACCCGTTCCGCAGCGCGAACCGGGAGGGGTTCGCGGCGATGGGCGTCGCGGAGGTCCTGGTGCACGCGCACGACATCGCCGAGGGCCTGGGCCTCGCCTACCGGGCCCCGGCCGAGCTGTGCACGTGGGTGCTGTCGCGGATCTTCCCCCATGTGCGGCCCGAGCCGGGCGCCCCCTGGAACATGCTGCTGTGGGCCACCGGCCGCGCCGACCTGCCCGGCCGTACGCGGCTCACCGAGTGGCGCTGGCGCAACAACCTGGTGATCGACGCCGGGCGGCTCACGCTCCAGGGTGTCACCCCGGCCGCCGCCGCCGACCTCGGCGCGGGCGGCACGGGCGGCTTCGCGTGGGTCGAGGGCGGCCCCTTCGAGGGCACCCGGGAGGCGGCGGGCATGGTGGTGAAGGCCTACGAGGCGGGGACGCACCGGCCGGAGTGGGGCATGTTCGCGCTCGTGCGCCGGGAGGACGGGCGGGCCGTCGGCGGGATGGGGTTCCACGGGGTGCCCGACGAGGAGGGCCGCGCCGAGGTGGGTTACGACCTGGCGGAGACGGCCCGTGGCCACGGGTACGCGACCGAGGCGCTGAACGCCCTCTCCGCGTACGCGCTCGCCCGCGACGACGTGAAGCTGCTGTTCGCCGCCATCGAGCAGGACAACGCCCCCTCCCAGCGCGTGATCGCCCGCGCCGGTTTCACCCGCGTGAGCGAGGAGGACGAGCGAGCGGCCTACGGACTCCACGACCTGGAACCGTCGTTGCGCCTCTACACCCGGGAGTCCTGAACGCCCCCCGCGCACCGCGCCCCGCAGCTCACCCGCCTCCGCCCGGCCCGGTACGGTCCGGTGTCGTGCGCTTGCGGCGGCGCAGGCCCGCTCCGTGCAGCAGGCGTACCACCTCGCGGCTGCTCACCTCGACCGCGCCGGCGGCGACCGCGGCGGGGTAGCGGTGGGAGGGGATGTCGTAGTGGTCGCGTTCGAAGGCGCGGCGGGGGGCGCCCAACGCCTCGGCGAAGGCGTGGAGTTCGGCGTAGGAGACGTCGCTGATCAGGTGGGACCAGACCCGGCCGTGGCCGGGCCAGGTGGGCGGGTCGATGTAGACGGTCACGCGGGCGGGGCCCCGAAGCCGGTGGCCGAGCCGAGGGAGCCGACCGGGGAGACCTTCACGCCGGCCTGGTGGCACACCCAGTGCGGGTCGGGGCCGAGTTCGGGCTCGACCTCCAGCGCGTGCGGGTCGCCGCTGCCGCAGACCGGGCACAGCGGCCAGCGCCCGTGCCGTTCGAGCAGCGCGTCCTGGACGTCCTGGGCGACCAGTCCGGCGACGAATCCGGCACCCTCCGGCCACTGCTCGACCCACCAGCGGCGCTGCGTGACCGACTCCTCGACGAGGGAGACGACGTCCGCCTCGGCGACCTGGCCGGCGACCAGGTCGGCGAGCACACGGGCACGGGCCGCGTGCAGGGCCTGCTCCAGGGGGCTGAGGGGGCTGCCGGTGGGGTCCATGTCCCCCATTGTGCGCACCCTTGACCGTATGCCCCAAAGGAAAATATCTTTCATCGCGTGACCCAAGACGTGAAGGAAATTTTCGCGGGTGCGGCGCCGCCCGCCCCCGCCGCCCTCGCGGCCAAGGTGCGGACGCTGGCCCCCTCGATGACGCGCTCCATGCAGCGGGTCGCCGAGGCCGTCGCCGGGGACCCGGCCGGCTGCGCGGCCCTCACGGTCACCGGCCTGGCCGAACTCACCGGCACCAGCGAGGCGACGGTCGTCCGCACCGCCCGCCTGCTCGGCTACCCGGGCTACCGGGACCTGCGCCTCGCGCTCGCCGGCCTCGCCGCCCAGCAGCAGTCGGGCCGCGCCCCGGCCGTCACCGCGGACATAGCCGTGGACGACCCGATCGCGGACGTCGTCGCCAAGCTCGCCTACGACGAGCAGCAGACCCTCGCCGACACGGCCGCCTCGCTGGACACCGGGCAGCTCGGCGCGGCCGTCGCCGCGATCGCCGCCGCCCGTCGTATCGACATCTACGGCGTCGGCGCCTCCGGGCTGGTCGCCCAGGACCTCTTCCAGAAGCTGCTGCGGATCGGGCTGACCGCCCACGCGCACAGCGACCCGCACCTCGCGGTGACGGGCGCGGTGCAGCTTCGCGCGAGGGACGTGGCGATAGCGATCACGCACTCCGGCTCGACCGGCGACGTCATCGAGCCGCTGCGGGTCGCCTTCGAGCGGGGGGCGACGACGGTGGCGATCACCGGCCGCCCCGGCGGCCCGGTCACGCAGTACGCCGACCACATCCTCACCACGTCCACCGCCCGCGAGAGCGAGCTGCGCCCGGCGGCCATGTCGTCGCGCACCAGCCAGCTCCTGGTGGTGGACTGCCTGTTCGTGGGGGTCGCCCAGCGCACCTACGAGACGGCGGCGCCCGCGCTGTCCGCCTCCTACGAGGCGCTGGCGCACCGCCATACCCCGCGCGGCGGACGCTAGCCGCCCCGCGGGGGGACCGAGAACCGGGGGACTTGATTCAGCAGGGGGACCGCGGTCCGTGGGGCGGCCTGACGCCACCCGTGTGACGGTGCCGTGCCTCGCCCCGGCCGCGCCCCTTGTCCGGGGCGCGGTACGACACCTCACCGGAAAGAGCCGCACCCGTCATGACCTCGCTGCCCAACTATGGCGATCTTCGAGCAGAGTTGGAGACGCTGACCACCGAGGCGTTCCGCCCCGAACTGTCCGAGATCGACCGGCTGCCCACCCTGGAGATCGCCCGGCTGATGAACGGGGAGGACGCGACGGTGCCGACGGCCGTCGCCGCGCAGCTCCCGCGCATCGCCGCCGCGATCGACGGCATCGCCGAGCGCATGGCCCGCGGCGGGCGCCTCGTCTACGCCGGCGCCGGCACCGCGGGCCGCCTCGGCGTGCTCGACGCCTCCGAGTGCCCGCCCACCTTCAACACCGACCCCGCCCAGGTCGTCGGCGTCATCGCGGGCGGCCCCACCGCCCTGTCCACCTCGATCGAGGGCGCCGAGGACTCCAAGGAGCTGGCCGCAGCCGACCTGGACGCGCTCGCGCTGACCGCCGACGACACCGTGGTCGGCGTCTCCGCCTCCGGCCGCACCCCCTACGCGGTCGGCGCGGTCGAGCACGCCCGCTCGCTCGGCGCCCTGACGGTGGGCCTGTCCTGCAACGCGCACAGCCCGCTCGCCGCCGCCGCCGACCACGGCATCGAGGTGGTGGTCGGCCCCGAACTGCTCACCGGCTCCACCCGCCTGAAGTCCGGCACCGCCCAGAAACTCGTGCTGAACATGCTGTCGACGATCACGATGATCCGGCTCGGCAAGACGTACGGGAACCTGATGGTGGACGTGCGGGCCTCGAACGAGAAGCTGCGGGCCCGCTCCCGGCGGATCGTGGCGCTCGCGACCGGCGCCTCGGACGAGGAGATCGAGCGGGCGCTCGCCGCCACCGACGGCGAGGTGAAGAACGCGATCCTGACGATCCTCGGCGGAGTGGACGGCCCGACGGCGGGCCGCCTTCTGGAGGAGAGCCAGGGCCATCTGCGTGCCGCGCTGGCCAACGCCTCGGGCTGACCAGCACGCTCGGGGAGTGCGCACACCGGACTCCACCACAGCCGCCGCGATCCTCCCCCTGGTGGGCGGCCCCGCGAACGTCCTCACCGTCGCCCACTGCATGACCCGGCTCCGGCTGGGCCTGCGGGACCGGGCCCTGGCCGACGAGGACGCCCTGCGGGCGCTGCCCGCCGTCCTCGGCGTCGTCGCCGACGACACCGGCTGCCAGATCGTGCTGGGTCCCGGCACGGTCGCCCGGGTGACCCCGGAGTTCGAGGCGCTGCTGGCCCCCGCCGCGCTCACCCCGCCCACCGCCGAACGGCTGGCGCTGCGCGGCGCCGAGCTGAAGGCCGACCGGGCCCGCCGCAACGCGACCCCGGTCAAACTGCTGCTGCGCCGGATCGCGGACATCTTCGTCCCACTGATCCCGGCGCTGATCGGCTGCGGGGTGATCGCGGGCCTGAACGGCCTGCTGGTCAACCTCGGCGTGCTGGCGGGCCTCACCCCCGCCCTCGCCGCGATCGCCGGCGGCTTCATGGCCCTGATCGCGGTGTTCGTCGGCTACAACACCGCCAAGGAGTTCGGCGGCACCCCGGTCCTCGGCGGCGCGGTCGCGGCGATCGTCGTCTACGCGGGCGTCGCCAAGGTGACCGTCTTCGGCGTAACGCTCGCCCCCGGCCAGGGCGGCGTCCTCGGCGCGCTCGCCGCCGCCGCGCTCGGCACGTACGTGGAGAAGTGGTGCCGCCGCTGGGTGCCGCCGACTTTGGACGTCCTTGTCACCCCCACCCTGACCGTGCTGCTGACCGGCCTGGTGACGCTGTACGCGCTCATGTACGCGGCCGGGGAGCTGTCCTCCGCCATCGGTACGGCCGCGAACTGGCTGCTCACCACCACCGGCGCGTTCGCCGGACTCGTCCTCGGCGCGCTGTTCCTGCCGCTGGTGATGCTCGGCCTGCACCAGGCGCTCATCCCCATCCACACCACCCTCATCGAACAGCAGGGCTACACCGTCCTGCTGCCCGTCCTCGCCATGGCGGGCGCGGGCCAGGTCGGCGCCGCCCTCGCCGTCTACGTGCGGCTGCGCCACGACGTCTCGCTGCGTACGACGATCCGCTCGGCGCTCCCGGCCGGGCTCCTCGGCGTCGGCGAACCCCTCATCTACGGCGTCTCGCTCCCCCTCGGCCGTCCCTTCCTCACCGCCTGCGCGGGCGGCGCGGCGGGCGGCGCCTTCATCGGCTTCTTCTCGATGCTGGGCGACCAGGTCGGCTCGACCGCCATCGGTCCCTCCGGCTGGGCCCTGTTCCCGCTGCTGTCCGGCAACCGGGGCCTCGGCCTCACCGCCGCGGTCTACGCGGGCGGCCTGCTCACCGGGTACGCGGTCGGCTTCGCGGCCACCTACTTCTTCGGCCTGGACCGCCGCACCCGCCTCGCCGTCCCCGAACCGGCCGCCGGCTGACCGCGCTGTCGGTGGCGCGTGCGACGCTGGGGGCATGAACCACGCTCAGCTCACCGCCCTCGGCCGGGCCCTGCGGGTGCTCGGCGAGCATGGCGACGCCCTGACCGCCGACACCCCCGACGCCCGGCTGCACGAGGTCAAGGCGGACCTGAAGCGGGCCCTGGACCTGCTGGAGGAGACGGTCACGACGGCGGCGCCGACCACCCGCTGCGCCGAGCATCCGAACGGGCCGGTGGACGAGAGCGCCCCCGACCGCTGCCTGCTCTGCGAGACCCGCCGCCGCGCCGCCCGCCGCACCGAGGTCCACGACGCGTACACCCGCGGCCGGACGCCCGCCCCGGACGAGCTGCCCGACCGCTCGATGTCCCGGTACGGGGTGCGCGGCGACCGGCCCCAGCCGCAGCAGCGGTGGCTCCCCGAGGTGTGGACGGGCCAGGAGTGGCACCTGTGCGGCACCCCGCGCCGCGACCGGCACGAGGCCGAGCGCTATCTCGCCGCCGAGCGCCGCACACCCCGGCCCGGGATGGCCTACCGGCTCGTGCACGAGTTCACCGACTACGAGGTGCTCCGCATCTGGGGCACGCCGGTGAAGGTCGACATCGAGCCGATGGGCAACCTGTAGGACCCGCCGCCACTGCGGCTTTCCCACGGCTCTACGGCAGCCGGGCCTCCGCGTTGAGCCGCCGCACCCGGGCGCGTAACACGTCCCCGGGGGTCGGCTCGCCCAGGGCCTCCGGCGGACAGTCCCACTCGCGGCCACCGCCCGGCGGACGCAGTTGGACCCGGCCGCCCTCCCGGCCCATGATCTGGCCGAGCCGCCCGTCGCGGACGTCGATCGCGTACTCCTCCCTCACGCGCCCTCGCCCTCGCCCCGGGCGGCGGCGCACTCCCGCAGCACCGCGGTGAGCTTCTGCGCCGTGCCGACGTTGCAGCGGCCGAGCGCGACCAGGGCGAAGGGCTCGTCGCTCGCCCCGGTCACCGGGTCGACCCGCAGCGACGGCAGCACCACGCCGACGCCGGTCAGCGCCGCCTTCAGCTCCGCGACGATCTCCTCCGTCGGCCGCACCCGTGTACCCGGCGTCATCTTCATCGGACCCATCCCTCCACGCTGAGTGTTCGCTTTCACCACCCAGCGTGGCCGTCAGGGCTCTAACCTGGCCAGAGACGGCGTCTCAACAACCGTGCCTGTGTGACAGGGAGTTGCCATGCCCGGCCCGAAGGACCTCGACCCCTCCTCCTCACCCCGCGCGATGATCGGAGCGGAGTTGCGGCACGCCCGCGAGAAGGCGGGGCTCTCCCAGACCGAGCTGGGCGAGCCCCTTTTCGTGAGCGGTTCGTTCATCGGCCAGCTGGAGGCCGGGACGCGCAGGCTGCACCTCGAATACGCGGTCCAGATAGACCAGATCCTCAAAACGGACGGGTTCTTCGAGCGCAACTGCCGGGCGCTGGCCAGGTCCAAGTACCCGGACCACTTCGCGGAGGCGGCGGAGGCGGAGGCGATCGCATCGGGGATCAGGGAGTACTCAACGCTCCTGATTCCGGGGCTGTTGCAGACCGAGCAATACGCCGAGGCGGTCTTCCGCGCGTACGCGCCTACAGCGCCCGACACCGAGATCGCCTCGCTGGTGGCCGCTCGACTGGAGCGAGCACGTCTGATTGACGATCCAACAACTCCGCTGTTGTGGACGGTTCTGGACGAGGCTGTCCTCCGGCGCAGGGTGGGTGGGGGCCTGGTGATGGCGAAGGCTCTCCAACACCTGGCAGCCCTGGCACGGGTGCACCGGATCATCGTGCAAGTACTGCCGTTCAGGGCCGGGGCTCACGCGTCGATGCACGGCTCCCTGAAACTCATGGAGTTCGAGGACGCGCCGCCGCTGTCCTTCGTGGATGGGCCGAACATGGGCAAGCTGCTGGACGACCCGGCAACTGTCGCCCGCCATGCCCTCACGTTCAACCTCCTCCAGGCTTCGGCGCTTTCCCTCCAGGATTCGCTGGCTCTGATCGAATCCGTGGCGGAGGATTACGAGCATGGAGAACAACGCCCACGAGCATGATCTGAACGCCGCAGCTTGGTACAAGTCCAGCTACAGCGGCGGCGACGGCGGCAACTGCCTGGAGGTCGCTCGCTGGCGCAAGTCGACCTACAGCGCCGGTGATGGCGGCGACTGCCTGGAAGTTGCCGACGGCGACCCCACCCTCGTCCCCGTGCGGGACTCCAAGAAGCTCGGCCCCGTTATCGCCTTCGGCGCCTCCGCGTGGGCCGCGTTCGTCGGGCACGTCGGCGGCGACAGCTGACCGGCGCGGGACGACATCGAGGGGCGGGCCCGCGTCATGCGGGCACCGCCCCTCGCCGCACGCCCGGTCAGCTCAGCGTACGCAGCGCCGCCGCGTCATACGGCTTCAGCTCGTCGAAGCGGCCCGCCAGGACCTTCGCGGCCCACTCCGGGTCCTGGAGCAGTGCGCGGCCGATCGCGACGAGGTCGAACTCGTCGCGCTCCAGCCGGTCGAGGAGGTCGTCGATACCCCGCACCGACGAGCCCTCGCCCTGGAACGCCTTGAGGAACTCCCCGTCGAGGCCCACCGAGCCGACGCTGATGGCGGGCTTGCCGGTGATCTTCTTGGTCCAGCCCGCGAGGTTGAGGTCGGAACCGTCGAACTCGGGGACCCAGTAGCGGCGCGTGGAGGCGTGGAAGGCGTCCACCCCGGCGGCGGCGAGCGGCGCGAGGATCGCCTCCAGCTCCTCCGGCGTCTCGGCGAGACGGGCGTCGTAGGCCTGCTGCTTCCACTGGGAGTAGCGGAAGAGGACGGGGAACTCGGGCGAGACGGCCGCGCGGACGGCGGCGACGATCTCGGCGGAGAACTTGGTGCGGGCGACCGCGTCACCGCCGTAGGCGTCGGTGCGGCGGTTGGTGCCGGCCCAGAGGAACTGGTCGAGCAGATAACCGTGCGCGCCGTGCAGTTCGACACCGTCGAAGCCGATGCGCTCGGCCTCGGCGGCGGCCTTGGCGAACGCCTCGATGACGTCGTCGAGGTCCTGCTGGGTCATGGCCTTGCCGGTGACCTCGGCGCCCTCGGAGGCGATGCCGGAGGGGCCGACGGCCGGGGCGTCCGCGAAGGGCGGCTCACCGGCCTTGCGGACCATGCCGACGTGCCAGAGCTGCGGGACGATCGTGCCGCCGGCCGCGTGCACGGCCTCGGCGACCTTGGCCCAGCCGGCGAGCTGGTCCTCGCCGTGGAAGCGCGGCACGCGGTCGCTCTGCCCCGCCGAGTCGTGGCCGACGTAGGTGCCCTCGGTGACGATGAGGCCGACGCCCGCGGCGGCGCGCCGCGCGTAGTACCCGACGACGTCCTCGCCCGGTACGCCGCCCGGCGAGAACTGCCGGGTCATCGGGGCCATCGCGATCCGGTTCGGGACGGTCAGACCGTTCAGGGACACGGGACGGGCGAGGATGTCGGCGGCGCGGGACGCGGCGTCTGCGGTCATGTGGGGGCTCCTCGGGAAGCTGGTCGGTAGGGCGGTCGGGGAAGCGCTCGGCGGCCGGATTCCATGCGGTATGTGCACATGCATCGACTGCCCGGAAGCGTCAACCGGTGGGCGCGGCACCGCATTCCCGACGCGCGGGGACCGTCCGCTGTGATCCGGGCCACGCCCGGCGGGGCGGCGGCCCGCCCGCTTCCGGGAACGCCCGAGGGCGGCACCCCCCTCGCGGGAGGTGCCGCCCTCGGAACGTCAGGACGGTGATCGACCGGGGCCGATCAGAAGTCCATGTCACCGCCCGGCATGCCGCCCGGAGCGGCCGCGGCGGCCTTCTCCGGCTTGTCGGCGATGACGGCCTCGGTGGTGAGGAACAGCGCGGCGATGGACGCGGCGTTCTGCAGAGCGGAACGCGTGACCTTCGCCGGGTCGATGATGCCCTCGGCGATCATGTCGACGTACTCACCGGTCGCGGCGTTCAGGCCGTGGCCGACGGGAAGGTTGCGCACCTTCTCGACGATGACGCCGCCTTCGAGACCACCGTTGACGGCGATCTGCTTGAGCGGGGCCTCCAGGGCGAGCTTCACGGCGTTGGCGCCGGTCGCCTCGTCACCCGACAGCTCCAGCTTCTCGAAGACCGAGGAGGCCTGCAGCAGGGCCACGCCACCACCGGCGACGATGCCCTCCTCGACGGCCGCCTTCGCGTTGCGCACGGCGTCCTCGATGCGGTGCTTGCGCTCCTTCAGCTCGACCTCGGTGGCGGCACCGGCCTTGATGACGGCCACGCCGCCGGCCAGCTTCGCCAGACGCTCCTGGAGCTTCTCGCGGTCGTAGTCCGAGTCCGAGTTCTCGATCTCGGCGCGGATCTGGTTGACCCGGCCGGCGACCTGGTCGGCGGAGCCGGCGCCGTCGACGATCGTGGTCTCGTCCTTGGTGATGACGACCTTGCGGGCACGGCCCAGCAGGTCCAGACCCGCGTTCTCCAGCTTCAGGCCGACCTCCTCGGAGATGACCTCGCCGCCCGTGAGGATGGCGATGTCGCCGAGCATGGCCTTGCGGCGGTCACCGAAGCCCGGGGCCTTGACGGCGACGGACTTGAAGGTGCCACGGATCTTGTTGACGACCAGGGTCGACAGGGCCTCGCCCTCGACGTCCTCGGCGATGATCAGCAGCGGCTTGCCGCCCTGCATGACCTTCTCCAGGAGCGGGAGCAGGTCCTTGACGTTCGCGATCTTGGAGTTCGCGATGAGGATGTACGGGTCGTCGAGGACGGCCTCCATACGCTCCATGTCGGTGGCGAAGTACGCCGAGATGTAGCCCTTGTCGAAGCGCATACCCTCGGTGAGCTCCAGCTCCAGACCGAAGGTCTGGGACTCCTCGACGGTGATGACGCCTTCCTTGCCGACCTTGTCCATCGCCTCGGCGATCAGCTCGCCGATCTGGGTGTCGGCGGCGGAGATGGAGGCCGTGGAAGCGATCTGCTCCTTGGTCTCGACATCCTTGGCCTGCTCCAGGAGGGCACCGGAGACGGCCTCGACGGCCTTCTCGATGCCACGCTTGAGGGCCATCGGGTTGGCGCCGGCGGCGACGTTGCGCAGGCCCTCGCGGACGAGCGCCTGGGCCAGGACGGTCGCGGTGGTCGTACCGTCACCGGCGACGTCGTCCGTCTTCTTGGCGACTTCCTTGACCAGCTCGGCGCCGATCTTCTCGTACGGGTCCTCGAGCTCGATCTCCTTGGCGATGGAAACACCATCGTTGGTGATCGTGGGCGCGCCCCACTTCTTCTCGAGGACGACGTTGCGGCCCTTGGGGCCAAGGGTGACCTTGACGGCGTCGGCGAGCTGGTTCATCCCGCGCTCGAGACCGCGCCGTGCCTCCTCGTCGAACGCGATGATCTTGGCCATGTGAAGTGGTCCTCCCGGACGGGGTGGATTGCTCCGGATCGCGCCCGCGCCCGCGACGGACGGCCTGCATGCCCTGTGGTTCCTTGCCCCACCGGCCTGCGGACCTCGCTGGCCCGATCCAAGTTCTGTCACTCTCACTCGGAGAGTGCTAACGCCAATGATTAGCACTCGACCCCGTCGAGTGCAAGGTGCGCTCGCGAAGAGGCCCCCCGCGGAGGCCTCCTACGGGGTCGCGCGCCCGCGCGCGCGTGAGGAAGGACGGTGGGCGGCGACGCACGAGGGGCCCGCATCCCTGGTGGGATGCGGGCCCCTCGCCCGTAATGCGTCGGTGGTCGTTCGCGCCCGATCAGACGGCGAGTTTGACCATGTCCGCCTGCGGACCCTTCTGGCCCTGCGAGATCTCGAACTCCACTCGCTGACCCTCTTCAAGGGTGCGGTAGCCGTCCATCTGAATCGCGCTGTAGTGCACGAAGACGTCCGCACCACCGTCGACCGCGATGAAGCCGTACCCCTTCTCCGCGTTGAACCACTTGACGGTGCCCTGAGCCATGCCTAACTCCCCTATTACTGGCCCTTGCACAGACCCGCACTTCGCGGATCCGGGTCAGACCTCCACCCCCCAACGGGTTGGGGGTGTGCGCCGGAACGCGTCGACCGCGGCTGAATGTATCTGTCCAACTGCCGTCTGCAACAGGTCAATCGGACGAGAATTCTGGGCATGGCTGATCACCGGTATAGGGAGAACTCGCGATGATCCAGGGCAAGTCGGGCCCCGTAAATGCCATAAACGGCTCAAATAGGCCGGGTACATTGGCTGCTTCTTGTCGGCTGCCGGGCGAGGACTCATATGCGTCCGGCATGAAACCAACATCCAGAACGGGGCGGCTTCCCCAACCCTACCCCGGTCAACCCCATGGAATTGCCCCCTCCGCTTCTCTCACGGAGGGGGCGATTTCATGAACTCTTCGTGTTCGGAATTACCGGGGGTAACAATCCCCGGGATTGCTCAGCCTCCGGCGACGGCCGGAATGATCGAGACGCCCACGCCGTCCGGCGTGGCGGTCTGGAGGCCCTGCTCGAAGCGCACGTCGTCGTCGTTCACGTACACGTTCACGAAGCGGCGCAGCTTGCCCTCGTCGTCCAGGACGCGCGCGCTGATGCCCGTGTGGTTCTTCTCCAGGTCGGCGATGACCTCGGCGAGGGTGGTGCCCTCGGCCGTCACCTCGGCGGCGCCCCCGGTGTAGGTGCGCAGGATGGTGGGGATGCGGACGTTGACGCTCATGATGCGAGGCCAGCCTCTCGGAAGGAGTCGAGGTTCGGGCGGATGGTCGCGGTCAGGCCGGTGTCCGAGGCCACCGCGTCCAGGGTCTTCAGGCCGTCGCCGGTGTTGAGCACGACGGTGGTCAGCGACGGGTCGAGCAGACCGCTCTCGATCAGCTTGCGGGTGACGCCGACGGTCACCCCGCCCGCGGTCTCCGCGAAGATGCCCTCGGTGCGGGCGAGCAGCTTGATCGCGTCGACGATCTGCGCGTCGTTCACGTCCTCCACGGCGCCGCCGGTGCGCCGGGCGATGTCGAGCACGTAGGGGCCGTCGGCGGGGTTGCCGATGGCGAGCGACTTGGCGATGGTGTCGGGCTTCTGCGGCCGGACCACGTCGTGCCCGGCCTTGTAGGCGACCGAGACCGGGGAGCAGCCCTCGGCCTGGGCCCCGAAGATCTTGTAGGGCTTGTCCTCGACCAGGCCGAGCTTGATCAGCTCCTGGAGGCCCTTGTCGATCTTCGTGAGCTGGGAGCCGGAGGCGATCGGCACGACGAGCTGGTCCGGCAGCTCCCAGCCGAGCTGCTCGCAGATCTCGTAGGCGAGCGTCTTGGAGCCCTCGGCGTAGTACGGGCGCAGGTTGACGTTGACGAAGCCCCAGCCCTCGCCGGCCGGGTCGCCGATCAGCTCGGAGCAGAAGCGGTTCACGTCGTCGTAGTTGCCCTCGATGCCGACCAGCTCGCCGCCGTAGACCGCGGCCATGACGACCTTGCCCTGCTCCAGGTCGTGCGGGATGAACACGCAGGAGCGGAAGCCGGCGCGGGCCGCGGCGGCGCCCACCGCGCCGGCCAGGTTGCCGGTGGAGGAGCAGGAGAGGGTGGTGAAGCCGAAGACGCGGGCCGCCTCGATGGCCTGGGCGACGACACGGTCCTTGAAGGAGTGCGTCGGGTTCCCGGAGTCGTCCTTGACGAAGAGCTTGCCGGCGTCGACGCCGAGTTCGCGGGCCAGGTTGTCGGCCCGCACGAGCTTGGTCCAGCCGGGGTTGATGTTCGGCTTGTCCGCCACGTCGGCGGGGACGGGGAGCAGCGGCGCGTAGCGCCAGATGTTCGCGGGGCCCGCTTCGATGCGCTTGCGGAGTTCTTCGGTTTCGTAGGCCGAGAAGTCGTAGGCGATCTCCAGCGGGCCGAAACACTCCTCGCAGGCGAAGACCGGACCGAGCGGGACGCGGTGTCCGCACTCGCGGCAGGAAAGCGCCGCGGCCGGGCCGAGATCGACCGCTTCGGCGGAGTTCGTGGTGCTTGCAACTGTCTGCGCAGCCATGGAGGCGAGGCCCTTTCTCCTCATCTTCCTCACGACGCACTTCGCCGTGAGACGGATTTGGCACCTTCCCTAGCCGGGAGCCTCGCGACGCGATCGTCTGGCGATCGGTACGAGACCGGCTGGAGGGTTGCCGGGGCTTCATCGGGCCGTATCCCTCTGCCCCTCTGGATGAGCGGTATTCGGTTGTTGAACTGTTGAACATATTACGTGCCGATGATCCAGGACATGCGATGGTCATCCGCGTTGTTCAAGACTGTAACCGAAGGCCAGGACAGTTGAAGCAGTCGTCCGAACCGCGAGACGACGGCAAGCGATCAGCCGCTGGCCGCAGCGGGCACGCTGATGAGAGCGTGTGATCAGACAGTGAGGAGCCGCAGACCGTGCTGAATGAAGTCGACCGCTGGCTGAGCACACGCTCCTGGTCCCTGACCGACCGCCCGCTCCACAAGATCATGTCCGCGAAACGGGCCTCCGGGTCGACGGTCAGCGTCGTGCTGCCCGCGCTCAACGAGGAGGAGACCGTCGGCGAGATCGTCGCGATCATCCGCCACGACCTGATGCGCCAGGTGCCGCTCGTCGACGAGATCGTCGTCGTCGACTCCGGCTCCACCGACCGCACCTCCGAGGTCGCCGCCGCCGCGGGCGCGCGGGTCGTGCACCGCGACGACATCCTGCCCGGCCTGCCGGCCGTGCCCGGCAAGGGCGAGGTGCTGTGGCGGTCGCTGCTCGTGACGAGCGGCGACATCGTCTGTTTCATCGACGCGGACCTCAAGGAGTTCTCCTCCGACTTCGTCCTCGGGATCGTGGGCCCGCTGCTCACCGACCCCGGTGTCGATCTCGTCAAGGCGATGTACGACCGTCCGCTGGGCGGCGCCGCCGGACAGGGCGGCCGGGTCACCGAGCTGATGGCCCGCCCGCTGCTGAACATGCACTGGCCGCAGCTCGCCGGCTTCGTCCAGCCGCTCGGCGGGGAGTACGCCGCCCGCCGCTCCCTGCTGGAGCGGCTGCCCTTCCCGGTCGGGTACGGCGTCGAGCTGGGCATGCTGGTGGACGCCCTGCACCTGGTGGGCCTGGACGCCCTCGCCCAGGTCGACGTCGGGGTGCGCAAGCACCGCCACCAGGACGGCCAGGCGCTCGGCCGGATGGCCGCCGCGATCTACCGCACCGCGCAGTTGCGGCTGGCCCGCGGCCACCTGATCCGGCCGTCCCTGACCCAGTTCGAGCGCACCCGGGACGGTTTCGAGCCGCGCACGTACTCGGTGGACACGGAGGAAAGGCCCCCCATGTCCGAAATCGCCGAGTACCAGCAGCGGAAAGCGGCCTGACCGGGTCCGCCGGCCGGCCCCCGGGTCCGGCCGGCGGGCCGCTCGCGTCCGGCCGACGGGCCGCTCGCGTCCGGCCGACGGGAACGTTTGAGCGTTTCGAGTCGGGGCTAGATTTCGAGGCATGGCTTCCACGCACGGTGCTCACCGGATTCTCGTCGCGTCCAACCGCGGTCCGATCACCTACCAGACCCAGGACGACGGCTCGCTCCAGGCCAGGCGCGGCGGCGGCGGACTCGTCTCCGGGCTCTCGGCGATCGGTCCGGACGCGGACGCCCTGTGGGTGTGCGCGGCCCTCGGGGACGGCGACCGGGAGGCCGTGCGGCGCGGGGTCGGCGAGGACGGCGTGCGGATGCTGGACATCGACGCCCGGGTGCACGCCGACGCGTACAACGGCATCGCCAACTCGGTCCTGTGGTTCGTCCACCACATGCTGTACCAGACACCGCTGGAGCCGGTCTTCGACGCGGAGTTCCGGCGCCAGTGGGACGCCTACCGCGCCTACAACCAGGCCTTCGCCGAGGCGCTGGCCGAGGAGGCCGCCGAGGGCGCCTCGGTGCTGGTGCAGGACTACCACCTGTGTCTGGTGCCCGGCCTGCTCCGGGCGCTCCGGCCCGACCTGCGTGTCGGGCACTTCTCGCACACCCCGTGGGCGCCGGTGGACTACTTCCGGATGCTGCCCGACGACATCCGCGCGGAACTGCTCGACGGCATGCTCGGCGCGGACCGGCTGGCCTTCCTGACCTGGCGCTGGGCGACGGCCTTCCTGGACTGCGCGGCCGAGATCGACCCCGCCCGCTACCGGGTGACCCCGGCGGAGCAGCCGTCCCGGGCGGTCGAGCACCTGGACGGGGCGCCGCCCCGGCGGACCCTCGTCGGGGTGCACGGGCTCGGCGCGGACGCCGAGTTCCTGCGCGCCCGCTCGCACGAGGACGACGTCGAGGAGCGGATCACCGCGCTGCGCGAGGAGATCGGCGAGGGGCGCCGGACGATCGTGCGGGTCGACCGGACCGAGCTGTCGAAGAACATCGTGCGCGGCATGCTGGCCTACCGGCAGCTCCTCGACGACCACCCCGAGTGGCGCGAGCGCGTCGTCCACGTCGCCTTCGCCTACCCCTCCCGGCAGGACCTGGCGGTCTACCGGGACTACACGGCCGAGGTGCAGCGCGTCGCCGACGAGATCAACTCCGCGTACGGGACGCCCGGTTGGACCCCGGTGGTGCTGCACGTCAAGGACGACTTCGCGCGCTCGCTGGCCGCGTACCGGCTGGCCGACGTCGCCCTCGTCAACCCCATCCGGGACGGCATGAACCTGGTCGCCAAGGAGGTCCCCGTCGTCTCCGACGAGGGCTGCGCGCTGGTCCTGTCCCGGGAGGCGGGGGCCTACGAGGAGCTGGGCGAGGACGCGGTCGCGGTGAACCCGTACGACGTCATCGGCACCGCGCGGGCGCTGCACGAGGCGCTGTCCATGCAGCCGGGCGAGCGGGCGGAGCGCACCAAGCGCCTGTCCGCGGCGGCCACCGCGCTGCCCCCGGCCCAGTGGTTCCTGGACCAGTTGCACGCGCTGGAGGCGTGAGGGGGGCCTCCGGCGGCCTGAGGGGAGCCGTCCGGCGGCGCGAGGGGGCCGTCCGGCCGGGCGGCCCGTCCAACAAGGCGTCTGTTGCGGCCGCGCGGTCCTAGGGGTCCCAGTGGTCCTAGGGGTCCCGGTGGTCCTAGGGGTCCAGCCGCTGCGCGAGGGCGGCGAGGAGGTGGACGACTCCGGCGGGGCCGTCCACCACCAGGTCGGCGCGCTCGGCGAGTTCACCGACCTCGGGGGTGCCGCTGCACACCAGGAGCCCGGGGACCCCTTCGGAGCGGAGCTTGTCGACGGCGCCGAAGGCGGGCAGGTCGCCCAGGTCGTCACCAGCGTAGAGGACGGCCTCGGCGCCGGTCTCGCGGACGTGGTCGAGCAGCGCGACACCCTTGTCCACGCCCGGCGGGCGCAGCTCCAGGACCATCCGGCCGGGCTCGACGATCAGTCCGTGCCGGGCGGCGAGACCGGCGAGGGGTTCGCGCAGCGCCTCGAAGGCGGCCTCCGGGTCCTCGGCGCGGCGGGTGTGGACGGCGAGGGCGCGGCCCTTCTCCTCGATCCAGGTGCCCCGCCAGGCGCCGATCCCGTCCAGGAAACCGGGCAGTTCGGCGCGGACGGCGGCGACGCCGGGGTGCGGGGCGGGGGCGGTGACGTCACCGCTGACCGCGTCCCAGCGCTCGGCGCCGTAGTGGCCGAGGACGACCAGGTGCTCCAGGCCGGGGACACCGGCGAAGCCGCCGTTGCGGACGGCGACGCCCGGGGGCCGGCCGGTGATCACGGCGACGGAGGCGACCTTCGGGGCGAGGGCCGCGAGGGCGGGGACCGCGTCGGGGTGGGCGCGGGCCATGTCGGGGTCGGGGACGATGGGAGCGAGCGTCCCGTCGAAGTCGAGTGCGACGACAGCGCGGCCGGGCCGGGAGAGGATCGCGTCGAGCCCGTCCCGCCCGGCGGCGGTCACCGGCGTCGGCAGAGGTTCCGTGGTCTCGCCATGACTACCCATGCCCCGACCCTATCCGGCCCCCCGGCCACTCAGCGCTCCGACCGACGGGCCTCCCGGACCCGCCGCAGCCGGTTCACGGTGACCGGGTCGTGGGCGAGGGCCCGCGGGTCGTCGAGCAGGGCGTTGAGGAGCTGGTAGTACCGCACGGGCACCAGCCCCAGCTCCTCCCGAATGGCCCGCTCCTTGGCCCCGGGCCCGGAAAACCCCCGCCGCTCCAACGCCAACACCCGCCGCTCCCGCACCGGCAACTCATCCATACCCAGCAACCTACCGCCCCGCCGGAGGCGGTCCAGGGGCGCGGCGAACCACGCGGTCAGCTCCCACCGGCCGGCGGCCGGGAAGTGGGACGGTGCCGGAGGTCAGGACTGGCTGTCGGCCAGGGTGGCCTTTGTCTGGAGGGAGCCCAGGATCTCCGCCGGGTCGGCGGTCGGGGCGACGGCCTTGGCTATCTGGCGCTTGATGTCGGCGCTCACGCCGGCCCACGAGGTCTTGCCCACGGGGTAGAGCTGCGAGGACGGGAGCTGGGCCAGGAAGGGTTCCAGGTCCTTGTCCCCCTTGTCGGAGGCCATCGCGTCCGACGCCGACGCGGTGACGGGCAGCAGGTTGTAGCGGTGGGAGAAGTCCAGGACGTTCTTGTCCTGGTAGACGAAGTCGAGGAAGTCACCGACCTGCTCTCCGTGGCCGTTCTTCTTGAAGGCCATCATCCAGTCGGCGACACCCATGGTGGACTTCGTCCGCCCGTCGACCCCGGGCATCGGCACCATCCCGAACTTCACCCCCTTGCTCGCGGCCTGCTGCATCAGCGTGGGATGCCCGACCAGCATCCCGACCTCACCGCGAGTGAACGCGGCGAACGCGGCGGCCCGGTTCAGCTTGGCAGGTGCGACGGGTCCGGTGAGCCCCTTGCCGACCAGTTCGTCCTTGATCCAGGAGAACGTGTGGACGTTCTGCGCGGAGTCGATGGAGTACGTACCGACGTCGTCGGTGTACCCCGTGCTGCCGCCGCTCAGCAGCCACTGCATCGTCTCCGCCTGAGCCTCCTCGGGCCCCAGCGGCAGCGCGTAGGGGAACTTCACGCCCTTGGCCTTGAGCGCCCGCGCGTCGGAGGCCAGCTCGTCCCAGGTCGCCGGCGGGGTGATCCCGGCCTCGGAGAAGAGGGTCTTGTTGAAGAAGAGCAGCCGCGTGGACGAGGCGAACGGCATCCCGTACTGCGTCTGGTTCATCTGCCCGGCGTCGGTGAGCTGGGAGACGAAGTTGGCCTGCACGGGTATGGAGAGCAGGTCGTCCACCTTGTAGAGCTGGCCCTTCGCCGCGTAGTCGGCGTACGCGCCGATCTGCGCCATGTCCGGGGCGTGCCCGGCGGCGACCATCTCCTTGACCCTGCGGTCGACGTCGGTCCACGGATAGACGCTGACCTCGACCTTGGTCCCCGGGTGGCGGGACTCGTAGTCCTTGACGACCGACTCCCAGTACCGCTGCGAGGAGGTGGCCTTGGAGTCGCCGTAGTCGGCGGCCACGAGTCTGAGGGTGACGTCCGAGGAACCGCCCGGCCCGCCGCAGCCCGCGAGGGCCGCCGTCATGCCGAGGGCCGAGACGGCCGCGATCATTCCCGTCGTACTGCGCCGCTGCACCGCTTGCTCTCCCCAGCCCCTGAGCCGTATCGGCTTCTTCTTTGCTTCTGCGTCCGTTGCATCCGTCTCGGAATGCGGATACAAGGTCTACACCACGTGAGTGGACTAGACCTCTCCTGGGGTAAGGGGCGACACTGTCCCCCGTGAGACACGTCATCGCCCTCGATGTGGGCGGCACCGGGATGAAGGCGGCCCTCGTCGGGGTCGACGACGAGCCCGCGGCCGGCCCCCGCGACGCGCCGCCGCGGGCCCCCGAGCACCCCGTGCTGCTGCACCAGGCCCGCCGGGCCACCCGCCGCGAGCGCGGGCCCGAGGCCGTCGTCGGCGACATCCTCGACTTCGCCGCCGAACTGCGCGCCCACGGCGAGAAGCACTTCGGCGAGAGCGCCGTCGCCGCCGGCGTCGCCGTCCCCGGCATCGTCGACGCCGAACACGGCGTCGCCGTCTACGCCGCCAACCTCGGCTGGCGCGACGTCCCGCTGCGCCGGCTGCTCGGCGAACGCCTCGGCGGCGTCCCCGTAGCCCTCGGGCACGACGTGCGCACCGGCGGGCTCGCGGAGGGCCGCATCGGCGCCGGCCAGGGCGCGGACCGCTTCCTGTTCGTGCCGCTCGGCACCGGCATAGCGGGCGCCATCGGCATCAACGGCGGCGTCGAGGAAGGCGCCCACGGCTTCGCCGGGGAGATCGGCCACATCGTCGTACGCCCCGGCGGCACCGCCTGTCCCTGCGGCCAGTACGGCTGTCTGGAGCGGTACGCCTCCGCCGCGGCCGTCAGCCAGGCCTGGGCGGCGGCCTCCGGCGACCCGGAGGCGGACGCGGCGGACTGCGCCAAGGCCGTCGAGTCCGGCGACCCGCGCGCCCGCGCCGTGTGGCAGGACGCCGTCGACGCGCTCGCCGACGGCCTGGTCACCGCGCTCACCCTGCTGGACCCGCGGACCCTGATCATCGGTGGCGGACTCGCCGAGGCCGGGGAAACCTTGTTCACACCGCTGCGCGCCGCGGTGGAACGCCGGGTCACCTTCCAGAAACTGCCGGCCATCGTCCCCGCCGCCCTCGGGGACACCGCCGGCTGTCTCGGTGCCGGGCTCCTCGCCCGGGACCTGCTGAACACCACGCCAACGACTCCCCGGAGGTAACCACCTGATGGCTCCTAGCAAGGTTCTCGCCGGTGCCCGGGTGGTCCTGCCCACCGGGACCGTGCCGGACGGCCGCGTCATCGTGGACGGCGCGCGCATCGGCGGGAGCGCTCCCGCGGACGCCGAGGTCCTCGACCTGACCGGTCACTGGCTGGTCCCCGGCTTCGTCGACATCCACAACCACGGCGGCGGCGGCGCGTCCTTCACCTCGGGCACGGTCGAGGACGTCCTGAAGGGCGTGCGCACCCACCGTCTGCACGGCACCACCACGATCGTCGCCTCCACCGTGACCGGCGACATGGACGGCCTCGCCCAGCGCGCCGGACTGCTCTCCGAGCTGGCCGAGCAGGGCGACCTCGCGGGCATCCACTTCGAGGGCCCGTTCATCTCGCCCTGCCGCAAGGGCGCGCACTCCGAGGAACTGCTGCGCGACCCGGACCCGGCCGACGTGCGCAAGCTGATCGACGCGGCCCGCGGCCACGCCAAGATGGTCACCCTCGCCACCGAACTGCCCGGCGGCCTCGACTCCGTACGGCTGCTCGCCGAGCACGGGGTGATCGCGGCGATCGGCCACACCGACGCCACCTACGAGCAGACGCGGGCGGCCATCGACGCGGGCGCGACCGTGGCGACCCACCTGTTCAACGCGATGCCCCCGCTCGGCCACCGCTCCCCGGGCCCGATCGCCGCCCTCCTGGAGGACGAGCGGGTCACCGTCGAGCTGATCAACGACGGCACCCATCTGCACCCCGCCTCGCTGGAGCTGGCGTTCCATCACGCGGGCGCCGGCCGGGTCGCGTTCATCACCGACGCGATGGACGCGGCCGGCTTCGGCGACGGCCGCTACATGCTCGGCCCGCTGGAGGTCGAGGTCGCCGACGGCGTGGCCCGGCTGGTGGAGGGCGGTTCGATCGCGGGGTCGACGCTCACCCTCGACCGCGCCTTCCAGCGCGCGGTCACCGTCGACCGGCTGCCGGTCGGCGACGTCGTGGAGGCCATCTCCGCCAACCCGGCCCGGCTGCTGGGCCTGGACGACCGCAAGGGCTCCCTGGAGCCCGGCAAGGACGCCGACCTCGTCGTCCTCGACGAGGACTTCGCCCTCAAGGGCGTGATGCGCGGCGGTGCGTGGGTGGTCGATCCCCAACTGGGGTGATTCGCCCCTTTGTTGTGACACGGCGGCCGGCCCGGGGACTGGGCCGACCGCCGTGGTGTTTGGCATGATCGTGCCTCCGGAAAACCACCGGCGGGCGCGCGGCCGGCGCGCCCGTGCCACACCGTCAACGGGGGAGGTCGTCGCAGGTGATCCTCACGGTCACGCTGAACACCGCTCTCGACATCACCTACCGCGTACGGTCCCTGCGCCCGCACGCCTCGCACCGGGTGAGCGAGGTGACCGAACGCCCCGGCGGCAAGGGCCTGAACGTGGGCCGCGTCCTCGCCGCCCTCGGCCACGAGGTGACGGTCACCGGGTTCACCGGCGGCGCCACCGGCCGCCAGGTCCGCGAGCGGCTCGCCGGGACGCCCGGTGTCGAGGACGCGCTCGTCCCGGTCGCCGGACCGACCCGCCGCACGATCGCCGTGGTCGACGCGACGAGCGGCGACACGACCCAACTCAACGAACCGGGACCGGAGATCACCCCCGCCGAGTGGGCGGCCCTCCAGGAGACGTACGAGCGGCTGCTGCGCTCCGCCTCGGCGGTGGCCCTGTGCGGCAGCCTGCCGCCGGGCGTCCCGGTCGGCGCCTACGCCCAACTCGTGCGCGCCGCACGGGCGCTGGCCGTCCCGGTGCTCCTCGACACCAGCGGCGAGCCGCTGCGCCGGGGGGTCGCCGCCCGGCCCGACATCGTCAAGCCGAACGCCGACGAGCTGGCCGAACTCACCGGCTCCCACGAGCCGTTGCAGGCCACCCGCAACGCCCGCCGACGCGGCGCGCACGCGGTGGTCGCCTCGCTCGGCCCCGACGGGCTGCTGGCGCACACCCCGGACGGCCACTGGCGGGCCCGGCCGCCCGTGCGCGCTCACGGCAACCCGACCGGGGCGGGCGACTCGGCGGTCGCGGGCCTGCTGTCGGGCCTGGTCGAGAACCTGCCCTGGCCGGACCGGCTGGCCCGCGCGGTCGCCCTGTCGGCGGCGACGGTCGCGGCGCCGACGGCGGGCGAGTTCGACCGGGGGCTGTACGAGCGGCTGCTCGGCGAGGTCACGGTCACGGCGGAGGCCGCGGCGGCCTGACCTCCGGCGCGGCCACCGGGGTACCGGGCTACCGGGCCGCCGGGGTTACGGGCCACCGGACTACTGCCGGACCTGGCCCTTCTTCAGCGAGAGCTGGTCGAGCAGCACGTTGCAGCTGTCGCCGTCCCCGCAGGAGAGAGTGATCGTGTTCGTGCCCTTGTTGAGGCTGGGCCAGGCGTACGTCTTCGTCCAGCCCTTGGCGAAGTCGCCTTCGCCGGCCTTGGCGTAGTTCTTCATGCTCAGTTTGGAGCCGAAGGTCTTGCCGTTGACGGTGAGCGTCATCGACTGGTCGGCGCCGGGGACGCTGTAGCGGGCGAAGAGGGTGTAGACGCCGTCGCCGGGGACGTCGTCGACCGTCCAGGTGACCGAGGCGCCCGGGTTGTTCAGGCCGGCCACGTAGACCCCGCCGTCGGACTGGGCGCCCTCGACGTCGGAGGCGGTGCTGACCCCGTCGCCGAGGTTCAGCGCCTTGGCGTCGATCTCCTTCGGCTCCATGGCGTCGTCCGCCCCCTTGGACGCGGACGCGCTCGGGGAGGCGCTCTGGGAGGCCGTCGGGGTCGGTGCCGCGTCGTCCTTCTTGTCGTCGTCCCCGCCGCTGCCGATCATGGCGACGCCGATGCCGATCACGACGGCGGCGACCACCGCGATCGCGCCGATGAGCAGACCCTTGGTGTTCGGGCCGCGCCCGCGCCCGCCGCCTCCGTCGTCACCGTGGCCCGGCATGGGCGAGCGCGTGGTGACGGGACCGCCCGGCACGGTCTCGGGGGCCGCGTAGTGCGCGTTCGGCTGGTTGTAGCCCTGCGGCTGGTTGTAGCCCTGCTGCTGCGGCACCTGGCCGTACGGGGCGGTGGGCGCCGTCTGCTGCCCGTAGCCGCCCTGCGCGGTCTGCTGCTGGCCGTACCGGCGCTCGCCGACGGCCCGGACCCGGTTCACCGATCCGGGGTAGCCGTAGCCACCGCCTCCTCCGGACGGCGGGGTGGCTCCGTTGGCCTGACCGTCGGCGTACAGGTAGCCGAACGGGTCGTCGTCCTCGGGCGTGCTCGCGCCGTTGCTGCCGGGCGTCATCCCTTGGTCTCCTCAGCGGGTGCGGTGCGGATGCGGTACGTGAATGAATGGCGAGCCTACCCGCTCTCCCTGGGCCAAACGGGGGGCCTTCCCCACACCGACTCGCTGACCTGGGGTTATCCCGCGCGCCTGTGTTGTTTCGGACGTGATCGTTTCTCGACGTACATCCGTTCGTCAGCGGATTTCAACACCTCGTCCGCCGTCATGCCGCAGTGTGCCCACCCGATGCCGAAGCTGGCGCCGACCCGCACGGCGCGGCCGTCGACCCTGATGGGCGGGATGATCGCGTTCCGCAGCCGGACGGCGAGGTCCTGGGCGTCCGCCCGGCCGAGACCGTCGGCGAGCACCACGAACTCGTCGCCGCCGAGCCGGGCCACCGTGTCTCCGTCGCGGACCGCGTGGGTGAGCCGGCGGGCGACCTCGATGAGAACCTCGTCACCCGCGTTGTGCCCGAACCGGTCGTTGATCGACTTGAAGCCGTCGAGGTCGCAGAAGAGCACCGCGAGCCCCTTGGTGCCGTCGTCCGTCTCCCCCTCGGGGGCGATGGTGTGGACGTGGTGGTCGAAGGCGTCGAAGGCCTCGGACGCCGAGCGGAAGTCGAAGCCGCTCCCGCTCCCGTGCCCGTGTCCGCTCCCGTCGAAGGCGGGGTGGCCGTCCTGGGCGGCGCCCTGCGGCTCCGCGAAGTCCCCGTGCCCGTACGCCGCGTCCAGCGAGGCGACCGGACCGGGCGGCAGGGCCTGCGGGCGGGCGCACAGCCGGGAGCTGAGCCGGGAGCGCAGCTCGGCCGAGTTGGGCAGGCCGGTCAGCGCGTCGTGCGAGGCGCGGTGGGCGAGCTGGAGTTCCCGCCGCTTGCGCTCCTCTATGTCCTCGACGTGGGTGAGCAGGAAGCGGGGGCCGTCGGCGGCGTCCGCGACGACCGAGTTGCGCAGGTGGACCCAGACGTAGGTGCCGTCGCGGCGCCCGAGCCGCAGTTCGGCCCGGCCGCCCTCGGCGGAGGTGCGCAGCAGGGTGCCGATGTCCTCGGGGTGCACGAGGTCGGAGAAGGAGTAGCGGCGCATCGCGGAGGCGGGCCGGCCGAGCAGCCGGCACAGGGCGTCGTTGGTGCGCAGGATGCGGCCGTGCTGGTCGCCGCCCATCTCGGCGATCGCCATGCCGGAGGGCGCGTACTCGAAGGCCTGCCGGAAGGACTCCTCGCTGGCGCGCAGGGCCTGCTGCTCGCGCTCCAGCCGGACCAGGGCGCGCTGCATGTTGGCGCGCAGCCGGGCGTTGCTGATCGCGATGGCGGCCTGGAAGGCGTACATCTGGAGTGCCTCACGGCCCCAGGCGCCGGGCCGCCGCCCGTTGCGCGGCCGGTCCACGGACAGCACGCCGATCAGCTCGCCGCGTCCGCCGCCGGACACGCTCGGGGTGTACATCGGGGCGAAGAGCCGGTCGGAGGGGTGCCACTCGTCCTCGAAGCGGGGCGCGGGGCCGTCGGTGTACCACTGCGGCACGTCGTCCTCGTCGAGGACCCAGCCCTCGGTGTGCGGTATGAACCGCAGGTCGCCCCAGCTCTCGCCCATGGTGAGCCGGCGCTCCCAGGAACTGCGGGAGCCGACGCGGCCGGTGATGAGGGCCTCGGCGGCGGAGTTGCCGGCGAGCGCGGCGACGACGAGGTCGCCGTCGGGGCGTACGAGGTTGACGCAGGCCAGCTCGTAGCCGAGCCCGGTGACCACGCCGTCGGCGACGGTCTGCAGCGTGTCGGCCAGGCTGCGGGCGGTGTTCATGTCCGCCATCACCTGGTGAAGCTGCCGCAGGGTCGCAAGACGGACGTAGGGCTCCGACTCGGTCTCCATTCGCCCTCCCCTCGAGACCTCGCAGCAACTCCAGGGTTCTCTCGGCGTACTAGGTGCTGTTCCCGTATCGCATCTCCGCCACTGAATCACAGCGCGCTGCCCACCCGGTACACAGGGTCAACAAAATATGGCTCCTGTGACTCAAGTCACAGCGGAAGATGAGCAATTGAGTGGAGTTTCTGCATTTCGGCGCGCGTTTATCGACCGCATTGTCGGTCTGGTGTGCAGACCGTGTGGCCGCTTGTGCCCGCCGGATGAGCAAGCCCGAGCGTACCGGTACGTCCCCGGACCTAGGTCCTGGTTCGGGCCAAGGTCGGATGCCGGACCTAGGTCCTGGTTCGGGCCGAGGTCCGATGTGCGGTCCCGGTAGCGGAGACTAGCGTTTCCGGCGTGCTCACGACTCCCCCCGCCACCCCGACCGCCCCCTCCGCGCACGCGTCCGCGCGGGCGCCCGTGCATGCTGAGGGGGTGAGCAACGACGAGTTCCGCGCCGCCATGTCCCGGCTGGCCGCGGGTGTGGTCCTGGTGACCGCGTACGAGCCCGCGCTGTCCGCCGACGGACCGCGCGGCGAGGACGTTGGGATGACCGCGACGGCCTTCCTGTCCGTGTCCCTGGACCCGCCGCTCGTCATGGTCAGCCTGCGCGAGGGCTCCCGGATGGACGACCTGCTCGACGAACAGCCCCTGTGGGGCGTGTCCGTGCTCTCCGAGAGCCAGCGGCACATCGCGGGCCGCTTCGCGATGAAGGGCCGCATCAGCGACCGGCTGCTCTTCGAGGACATCCCGTACGTACGCGGCGAGGCGTCCGGGGCGCTGCTGGTCGGGGGCTCGCTGGCGACCCTGGAGTGCCGCACCGAGCAGCAGGTGACGGCGGGCGACCACACGCTCGTCATCGGCCGGGTGCTGACCGCGCGGGTGCCGAGCGAGGAGGGCGGCCCGCTGACGTACTTCAAGGGCCGCTACCGCCACCTGGCCTGACGCGCCGCCTGACGCGCCACCTGACGCCCCGTCTGGCGTCCCGTCCGAGGGCGCGCGGGTGGCTATCCCCAGTCCCGGCCGGTGCGACCGCGCTTGGTGTCGGAGCGCTGCTTCTTCTCGCGCAGCCGCCGTTCGTTGATGCCCCGGGGGATGCGGGTGGCGCGGCGCGGCTTGGGCGGCGGGGCGGTGGCCTCGGCGAGCAGCGAGGCGAGCCGGACGGCGGCGCTCTCGCGGTTGCGCCACTGGGAGCGGTGCTCGGAGGCGCGGACGCTGACGACCCCGTCGACGAGCCGCCCCGCCAGCCTGGCGAGGGCGCGCTCCTTCCAGACGGGCGGCAGGGCCTCGGTGTTGGCGAGGTCGAACCGCAGCTCGACCTGGGTGTCGCTGGTGTTCACGTGCTGCCCGCCCGGGCCGCCGGAGCGCGAGAAACGCCACATCAGCTCGGCCTCGGGCAGGGAGACGGAGCCGCGGATGACATAGGGACCGGACATGTGTCCATGGTCGCCTGCCCGCGGGCCCGCGTCACCCCGTTTTCACCAGGCGCGGGTGCCGGGACCGGGTAAAGAAAGTAAAGAGAGCCGGAACCTCGGGGACCCCCCTTGGCGTTCATAGGGGTGACGGTAGCTTCGTCCCCAGTACGAAGCCCGTACGCAACGAGGGAAGGGACTCCCAACAATGGCTGTAAGCCTGTCCAAGGGTGGCAACGTCTCGCTCACCAAGGAAGCTCCGGGCCTGACGGCCGTCACCGTGGGCCTCGGCTGGGATGTCCGTACGACCACGGGCACCGACTTCGACCTCGACGCCTCGGCCATCGCGGTCAACCCCCAGGGCAAGGTCTACTCGGACGCCCACTTCATCTTCTTCAACAACAAGCAGACCCCGGACCAGACGATCGTCCACACCGGCGACAACCGCACGGGCGAGGGCGAGGGCGACGACGAGGCGATCAACGTCAACCTGGCCGGCCTCCCCGCCGACGTCGAGAAGATCGTCTTCCCGGTCTCGATCTACGACGCGGAGACCCGCTCGCAGAACTTCGGCCAGGTCCGCAACGCGTACATCCGCATCGTGAACCAGGCGGGCGGCGCCGAGATCGCCCGCTACGACCTCTCCGAGGACGCGGCGACGGAGACGGCGATGGTCTTCGGCGAGCTGTACCGCAACGGAGCGGAGTGGAAGTTCCGCGCGGTGGGCCAGGGCTACGCGTCGGGCCTGGTGGGCATCGCCCAGGACTTCGGGGTCAACGTCTGATCCCGGTGACCTGAGCGCGAGCACGACGGGTGGGGCCCCGGCCGGGGGTTCCACCCGTGCCGCCGTCCCGTGCGCGGTCAGGGGTGGTCCGGTTTGGCCTTGCCGTGCAGCCAGTCGGTCCAGATCCCGGTGAAGTCCTTGTCCGGGGCGGCATTCTCCGCGTAGGCGGTGAAGTCGGCGGTGTCCGCGTTCCGGTGTCGGTGGGTGGCCGCCCAGCCCCGGAGGATGGCGAAGAAGGTCTTGTCGCCGACGAGTTGGCGGATCTTGTGCAGGACCATCGCGCCCCGGTAGTAGACGGGCGGGTCCGAGATGTGCGCGGCGTCCGGCGGGGTGGCGGGCGGGAACGCCCAGACCTCGCTGTTGTCGACCGGTTCGTAGTAGTCGCCTTCGTAGAGCGCGTGGAAGATCTTGTCGGCGCTGTCGCCGCCGTGGTCCTCCTGCCAGAGCCACTCCGCGTAGGTGGCGAACCCCTCGTTGAGCCACATGTCCCGCCAGGACTTCGGGGTGACCGAGTCGCCGTACCACTCATGGGCCAGTTCGTGGACGAGGGTCCCGGTGTCGGGGGCGCCGGGGAAGACGGGGCGGTTCTGGGTCTCCAGGGCGTAGCCCGCGTCCTCGGGGCGGTCCACGATCGCCCCGGTGGAGGAGAAGGGGTACGGGCCGAAGGTGCGCTCCTCCCAGTCGATGATCCCGGGGATGCCCGCGAGCACCTTCTTGCTCGCCTTCGCCTGGGTGGGGTCCACGGCCACGTAGACGGGGAGCCCCTTCTTCGTCGTGGAGCGGGTGATGTCGTAGTGGCCGATCGCGAGCGTGGCGACGTAGCTCGCCATCGGTTCGGCCGTGTGCCAGACGTAGGTGGTACGGCCCTTCGTGGTCGTCTCGCTCCTCAACTCCCCGTTGGACACGGCCTGAAGGCCCTCGGGGACGGTGACGCGGACGTCGTAGGACGCCTTGTCGGAGGGGTGGTGGTTGCCGGGGAACCAGGCCGTCGAGCCGGTCGGTTCGCCGAGGGCGAGGGCACCGTCCGCGGTGCGCAGCCAGCCCTCCTTCGAGCCGTCGGGGTCCGTGATCGTCTCCGGGGTGCCGGAGTAGTGGACGGTCGTGCGGAACGTACGGCCCTTGTCGAGGTCCTTCCTCGGGCGGACGGTCAGTTCCTGGCCGGCCCGGCTCCAGGTGGCGCGGTGGCCCTCCACGGTGATGCCCGTGACGTCCATTCCCCGCAGGTCCAGGTGAAAGGCGCTGAGGTCCTGGCCGGCCTTGGCGGTGATGTCGGCGGTGCCCTTGAGCCGCTTGTCCTTGGGGTCGTAGGACAGGGTCAGTCCGTAGTGCGTGACGTCGTAGCCGCCGTTGCCCGACTTCGGGAAGTAGGGGTCGCGCACTCCGGCCGCACCGGGGGTGCCGTGCACGGGGGTGCCGCCGCAGGCGGTCAGTCCGAGGGCGAGGGCGAGGGAGATGGCCGGGGGGAGGGTGGCGCTACGGGGTCGGGGCACATCGGGATTTTAGGGGGGGTGGGGTGGGGGTGGCCGTGGTGTGGGCGGTGCGCGCCGGTGGGGGCTGGGCGCGCAGTTCCTCGCGCCCCTGGAAACTCCCCGGCGTATCCGGGCTTCGCCCCTGGCCCTGCGCGCGGGCATCCTGGCCGGTGCGCGCCGGTGGGGGCTGGGCGCGCAGTTCCTCGCGCCCCGGGAAAGTCCCCGGCGTCTTCGGGCTTCGCCCCCTGCCCCTACGCGCGGTCATCCTGGCCGGTGCGCGCCGGTGGGGGCTGGGCGCGCAGTTCCTCGCGCCCCTGGAAACTCCCCGGCGTCTCCGGGCTTCGCCCCTGGCCCTACGCGCGGGCAGCCGAGCGGGTGCGCGCCGGTGGGGGCTGGGCGCGCAGTTCCTCGCGCCCCTGGAAACTCCCCGGCGTCTCCGGGCTTCGCCCCTGGCCCTGCGCGCGGTCATCCTGGCCGGTGCGCGCCGGTGGGGGCTGGGCGCGCAGTTCCTCGCGCCCCGGGAAAGTCCCCGGCGTCTTCGGGCTTCGCCCCCTGCCCCTACGCGCGGTCATCCTGGCCGGTGCGCGCCGGTGGGGACTGGGCGCGCGGTTCCTCGCGCCCCTGGGCGGGCGTCCGGCGGTTCAGGGGTGGGTGCGTTGGTCTCCGGTTCGGACGGGGGGTTCTCGGGGGCGTGTCACCATCTTCTACGTGCTTGACATTGGGTATGCCCTCTCCAACCGTTTTCCCGATCCGCCGCAGACCGACTACCGGCGGGCGGACGTGCGCGCGCTGCGGCACGATCTGTTCTGCGGGGACGTCTACCTCGCCGACACCAAAGCGGACCGGGAGGTGTCCACGGGGTGGGGGTGGGTGCCCGTGCTGGACTTCGCCTGGGCGTTGTGCGACATCGTCGAGCAGCTCGACCGTGATCCGATGGGCAGCCGGGCCTCCCGGCCCCAGCAGGCGGAGCTGGACTTCACCGAGTCCACCGACCGCATGCTCTTCGAGCGCCGCTTCGGCTGGGTGGACATCGAGGCCGACTGGATGCCCCGCGAGGAGGAGCCGCTGACCTTCTCCTTCACCGCCCTGCGCCGCGAGGCCCGGGACTTCCTGCACGATCTGCTGGCCGACCTGACCGACCTGCACGACGACCTCGCCGAGAACCCCGCGATCTGGTCCCTCCAGGCCCGCTTCCCCCGCGTATAGGACCCTGCGGACCCGCCACCGGAACCCTACGGACCCTCCACCCGGATGCCCAGCGCGGCGGCCAGCACCGGGGCCAGGTCCAGAAGCTGGGCCGTGCCGACCACCGCCCCCGCCAGCCGGTCCACGCCCCGCGCGATATCCAGCTGCGCCGCCGCCCGCAGGTCCACGTCCGTCAGCGTCGCCCCCGTCAGGTCCGCGCCCCTCAGGACGCAGTCCACGAACTCCACGCGCTCCAGGCGCGCGCCGCCGAAGTCCGGCTCGACCAGCACGCAGCCCTCGAAGACGACGTCCTTCAGCCGCGCCGTCCGCAGGTTCAGATAGTCGATCTTCCCGCCGCGCACCACCACCCGCTCCAGCACCGAGCCGTACAACCGCGTCCCGCCGAGCCGCGCGTCGACCAGCTCGACGTCCCGCAGCGTCGCCTCCGCGAGGTCGGTGCCCACCCCCCGTATCCCCGTCAGCACCGAGTCCAGTACGCGTGCCCGGTGCAGCCGCGTCCCGTCCAGCGCGCAGCCCGTCAGCGCGCAGTCCATGAAACGGGCGCCCCCGCCGTCCTGCCCGGCGAAGTCCGCGTCCCGGAAATCCAGCCCGTCATAGTCGCCGTCCGGCTCCAGCTCCCCGCCGCCGAACGGCTCCAGCGGAGGCAGCCGCAGCTCGGGCCGCCGGGCCCCCTTCACTCCCCCGCCGGACGCCCGCGCTCCGGCCCCGCCCGCAACTCTCCTCGCCATCCCCCCATCCTGCCCTCCCCCACTGACAAACGCCCTGGCCTGCGGGAACCAGGGCCGAACCCGGTTCATGTCACATTCCGGGGTTCTCGATCGGTCTTCATCGCAGACAGGCCCCGAGCCAGACCAGAGGAGACCTCCAGCCATGGACCGCATCACCGTCATCGGCGGCGGCTTCGCCGGACTGACCGCCGCGATCACCGCCGCCGAGGCGGGCGCGAAGGTCACCGTTCACGAGGCGCACCACACCCTCGGCGGGCGCGCCCGGACCGCCGAGGGCCCCTACCGGACCAACGAGGGCCCGCACGCCCTGTACAGCGCGGGCCCGCACTGGACCTGGCTGAAGCAGCGGGACTTGATCGGGCCGCTCGCGCCGGTCCCGCCCCGGGAGGCCGCCCGGCTGCGGCTGCGCCACAAGGGCGTGCTGCGCCGCACCCCGCCCTTCGCCATGCTCAAACTGCTCCGGCGCTCCTGCCAGCAGGCGCCCGCGGACGTCGACTTCCTGACCTGGGCGACCGGTCAGGCCGGCCCGGAGGGCGCGCGGGCCGCCGCCAACTACGCCGCCGTCGCGCTCTTCCACCACGACCCGGGGTCGCTGTCCGCCGCGTTCGTACAGGAGCGGCTGCGCCGCGCGATGCGGCTGCCTCCGGAGGCGAACTGTCCCCGGGGCGGCTGGGCCAACGTCATCGACCGGATGGCGGGGCGGGCATGGAACCTCGGCGTCCGGATGGAGACGCTGACCCGGGTGGACCGGGTGCCCGTGGGCCGGGGACCGGTCATCGTCGCCACCTCGCTCGCCTCCGCCCGCGCCCTGCTCGGCGACTCCTCGCTGCGCTGGCCGAGCGGCCGTACCGCCCTGATCGACCTGGCGCTGAGGAGCCGGCGCGGTGACGCGTTCGCCGTGTCCGACCTGGACGCGCCCGGCTGGATCGAACGGTTCACCGCCCGCGACCGCACCCTCGCGCCGGCCGGCGAGCAGCTCCTCCAGGGGCAGATCCCGATCGCGCCGGACGAGACCGGGGCCGACGGGGTGGCCCGCGCCGAGCACCTGCTCGACCTCGCCTTCGAGGGCTGGCGTGAACGGGTCACCTGGCGGCGGGAGTCGGTGGCGAGCGGGCGTACGGGCGCGGTCGATCCGCCCGGCACGAGCTGGCGGGACCGTCCCGCGATCGACCGCGGGGACGGCGTCTACCTGGCCGGGGACCAGGTGGCCGCGCCCGGCGTCCTCTCGGAGGTCTCCTTCAACAGCGCCCTGGAGGCGGTCACCCTCGCCCTCCGCCTCCGGCAACCCCTTGACCTCAAGCAAGCTTGAGGTTGAAGAGTGGTGATCACCGGGGTGCCTTCCATCGCCGGGCGCCGAGTGGGCCGCACCCCGATAGCCGGGCCCCACGCCCCCAGGTGGGCCACCCCCTGCGCCCCGACCCCAAGGAGCCCCATGTACGCCATCCGACTGCACACCTTCGGGCCCCCCGAGCACCTGGTTCACGAGCGCGTCGACGATCCCGTGCCGGGGCCCGGGCAGGTGCGGGTCG
The DNA here is from genome assembly GCF_040703595.1 of Streptomyces sp. NPDC007084. Lineage (NCBI taxonomy): Bacteria > Bacillati > Actinomycetota > Actinomycetes > Kitasatosporales > Streptomycetaceae > Streptomyces > Streptomyces sp. NPDC007084. Next base: position 179,088 of record NZ_JBEYFY010000008.1, on the reverse strand, counting down.
CCGTGCGGGCCGCGGGAGTGCATCTGCTGGACGCCGCGCTGCGGGAGGGGATGCGCGGCGGACCCGCCCCGGCGCCGGCCGCGCTGCCGACGATTCCGGGGCGGGAGGTGGCCGGAACCGTCGAGTCCCTCGGCGAGGGGGTCGCGCCCCTGTGGCTCGGCCGCCGCGTCGTCGCCCACCTCGGCTTCGCCCCCGGCGGCTACGCGGAACGGGCCGTCGTGGACGTCGACCGCGTCCACGACATCCCGGAGAACCTGGACTTCGCGCAGGCCGTCGCCATGATCGGCACGGGCCGTACGGCGCTGGGGATCGTGCGGTTCGCCGAGCCGGGGCCCGCCGACGTGGTCCTCGTGCCCGCCGCGGCCGGCGGCATCGGCACCCTGCTCGTGCAGTACGCGCACCACCGGGGCGCGACCGTGATCGGCCTCGCGGGCGGCGCCGGGAAGGCGGCCCGGGTCCGGGCGAACGGCGCGGACCACGCCGTCGACTACACCGAACCGGGCTGGGCGGAGAAGGTCCGCGCCCGGCTCGGCGGCCCTGTGGCGACCGTGGTGTACGACGGGGTCGGCGGCGAGGTGGCCCGCGAGGCCGTGGCGCTGCTCGGGCCGGGCGGCCGGCACCTCGTCTTCGGCTGGTCCGCCGAGGGCATCCGGGACGGCTCCCCGTACCTCGTGGAGGGCGTGTCCGAGCAGGTGCTCGGGCCGGTGATGCTGCGCCGGGCGGGCGGTCCCGACCCGCTGCGGACCCTGGAACTGCGCGCGCTCGCGGAGGCCGCGGCCGGACGGCTCAGGCCGGCCGTGACCCGCTTCCCGCTGGCCGAGGCCGCCGCCGCGCACCGTGCCCTGGAGAACCGGGCGACGATCGGAAAGGTGGTGCTGGAACCATGACCCCCAGCTCTTCGCGGCCCCCAGCCCGCCCCGGCCCTCCGAGCCCTCCGAGCCCTCCGAGCAGGCCGGACGGCAGGTCCGGAATGGGGCCTTCGTCCAAAGATGCGACCCATGCCGATCCATGGTCTTCTGAGCGGATGAGTGTCACCCGGACAGGCGAACCCCGTGTCCCCACAGGTCAGGACACCCACCGCTGGTGGGCCTTGGTGATCATCGCTCTCGCCCAGTTGATGGTCGTGCTGGACGCGACGATCGTGAACATCGCGCTCCCCTCGGCACAGAGCGATCTGCACATGTCCGACGGCAACCGGCAGTGGGTCATCACGGCCTACACCCTCGCCTTCGGCGGTCTGCTCCTGCTCGGCGGGCGGGTCGCGGACCTCGTCGGCCGCAAACGGACGTTCATCATCGGGCTGATCGGCTTCGCCGGCGCCTCGGCGCTGGGCGGCGCGGCGACCACGTCCGCGATGCTCTTCGGCGCCCGCGCGCTCCAGGGCGCGTTCGCCGCGCTGCTCGCGCCCTCGGCACTGTCGCTGCTGACGACGACGTTCACCGATCCGAAGGAACGCGGCAAGGCCTTCGGCATCTACGGCGCGCTGGCCGGCTCGGGTTCGGCGATCGGTTTCATCGCCGGGGGTCTGCTGACGGAGTACCTGGACTGGCGCTGGTGCCTGTACGTGAACATCCCCATCGCGGTGATCGCGGTGTTCGGCGCCCTCGCGCTGCTGCACGACCGGCCGGGCCACAAGAACGTCCGGCTCGACGTGCCCGGCGCGATCCTGGGCTGCGGCGGACTGGTCGCGATCGTCTACGGGTTCAGCGAGGCGGAGCCGCGCGGCTGGTCGGACCCGGTGGTGCTGGCGCTGCTCATCGGCGGTGTCGTCCTGCTGGCCGCGTTCGTGTGGTGGCAGAACAGGGCGCCGAGCCCGCTGCTGCCGCTGCACATCATCAAGGACCGCAACCGGGCGGGCTGCTTCCTGACGATGGGCCTCGCGGTCATCGGCATGTTCGGCGTGTTCCTGTTCATGACCTACTACCTCCAGGTCGTCCTCGGCTACTCGCCGGTGAAGACCGGTCTCGCCTTCCTGCCGCTGACCGTCGCGATCATCATCGGCTCGACGCAGATCTCCGCCCGGCTGCTGCCGCATCTGCCGCCCCGGGCGCTGATGGTGCCGGGCATGATCCTCGCGGCCGGCGGGATGCTGTTCTTCACCCAGCTCACCGTGGAATCCGACTACGCGGGCGAGCTGCTGCCGGGCCTGCTGCTGCTCGGCCTCGGCATGGGCCTGACCTTCATGCCGGTGTTCGCGACCGCCACCGCCGGGGTCGCCCCGCAGGACTCGGGCGTGACCTCCGCGACGGTCAACACCTCGCAGCAGGTGGGCGGTTCCATCGGCACGGCCCTGCTGAACACCATCGCCACCACCAGTACGACGGCCTACGTCGCCGCCCATCTCCGTAATCCCGCCCAGCGGGAGCTGGTCGTCCGGGAGGGCGTCGTGCACGGGTACACGGTGGCCATCTGGTGGGCGGTCGGCATCATGCTGCTGGCGGGTCTGATCGCGGGCCTCATGGTCACGGCCAAGCCGCCCAAGCACGCCCCCACGGACTCCCCGGTCCCGGAGCCCGTGCCCTGACCGACGGCACCGGCAGCGACGGCAGCGACGGCGCAGGCAGCAACGGCGGCGAACCGACGGCCGCCCGCCCGAGGGCACGGCCGCCCGCCCGAGGGCTCAGTGCCGGCCCGCCACCCGGTCCGCGAGCCGGGCGAGCCGGGAGGACTCGACGCTGGGCGTGGTGAGTTCGCGCCGGTCGGCGGTGCGGTAGGTGGCGTACATGCCGTGCACGCCGATCCAGCGCAGCGGCTCCGGCTCCCACTTGCGGACCCGGTGGTTCACCCAGGGCAGTCCGGTCAGTTCGGTGGGGCCGCCCTGGCCGGAGTCCTGCTGGACGAGGTCGCGCAGGGTGCGGGCGGCGAGGTTGGTGGTGGCGACACCGGAGCCGACGTAGCCGCCCGCCCAGCCGAGGCCCGTGGAGCGGTCCAGGGTGACCGTGGCGCACCAGTCGCGCGGCACCCCGAGGACCCCGGACCAGCCGTGCGCCACGCGCACCCCGGCCAGCGACGGGAAGAGGCGTACGAGGATGTCGTCTAGGGCGTCGATGGTGGCCCGCTGGGTGCGGCCGTCGTTGTCGGTGCGCGAGCCGAAGCGGTACGGGACACCGCGTCCGCCGAGCGCGATCCGGCCGTCGGCGGTGCGCTGGGCGTACATGTAGGCGTGCGCCATGTCGCCGAGCGTCTCGCGGCCCTCCCAGCCGATGGCCGCCCACTGCTCGTCGGTGAGTGGTTCCGTGGCGATCATCGAGGAGTTCATCGGCAGCCAGGTGCGCTTCTGGCCCTTGATGTTCGCGGTGAAGCCCTCGGTGCAGCGCAGGATGTAGGGGGCGCGGACGGTGCCGTAGGGCGTGACCGCGTGCTTCGGGCGGATCTCGGTGACCGGCGTGTGCTCGTGGATGGTGACGCCGAGCGCCTCGACGGCCGCGGCGAGGCCCTTGACCAGTTTGACGGGGTGCAGCCGGGCGCCGTGCGGCGTCCAGGTCGAGCCCACCGCGTCGGCGACCCGGATCCGCTCGGCGGTCTCCTTCGCCCCGTACAGCTCGCGGTCCTTCTCGCCGTACGACAGCTCGTGCGCGTGGAAGGCCTTCAGCCGGGCCAACTGGGCCGGTGTGTAGGCGACTTCGAGGACGCCGCCCTGGTGGATGTCGGCCTCGACGCCCTCCTCGGCGGCCACCCGGACGACCTCGTCCACGGTGTCGTTCATGGCCTGCTGGAGGCGGACGGCCGCCTCCTTGCCGTGCAGCCTGGCGTACCGGTCGCGTCCCGCGATGCCGTTGTAGAGCCAGCCGCCGTTGCGCCCGGAGGCGCCGTAGCCGCAGAACTTCTGCTCCAGGACGGTCACGCGCAGGAAGGGCGCGGCCTTCTTCAGGTAGTACGCGGTCCACAGTCCGGTGTAGCCGCCGCCGACCACGACGACGTCGGCGGTCGCGTCGCCGGTCAGCGGTTCCCGGGTGGCGGGGAAGCCGTCGTCCGCGTACCAGAAGGAGATGCCGCCGTTCACGGCGTGGTCTGCCGAGCTGCTCATGAGCGGGACGTTAACCCCTGAACGCGCCCACTGTCTCCTTCGGATTCCATGCTTTTCCCCGCCCTCTGACCAGCGGATAACAGGCGAGACCGATCAGTACGGAGGTGAAATGCCCGAGATCGGTGAAGGTGCGCCCGGTGGCGAAGGGGAGCCCGTAGACGGCCAGGACGATCACCAGATACGGGTACCGCCAGGGCGTCGCGATCCGGTAGGCGAGCACGCCGATCACCCCGGCGAGCGCGTAGCTGACGCCGATGTCGAGGGTGTCGGAGGCGGACTGCGGGGCCATGCCGTGCCGGATCGCCCAGAGCAGCGCACCCTCGCTGATCAGCGTGGACAGCACGTGCGCGGCGGCGTTCACGGCGAGCCAGCGGGCGGTGCCGAGCCAGCGTTCGGCGGGCGCCTGGAAGAGCGTGTAGAGCGCGGCGTACGGCAGCCAGCGCCCGCCGTCGATCCACATCGCGCTGGCGATCAGCACCCGCACCGGGTTGCTCGACAGCTCGTGCAGGTTGGTCGAGCGCTGCCGCAGGAACCGCGCTTCGAAATCCGGAGACATGTGGTGCATCGCGACGGTCGTGACGAACAGGACCGCCAGCCAGATGTACGTGCCCGGGGCGCCGCGCACAAAGGTCCACACCCTGTGGACAACCCGCTCACCGCGCATGGTCAGCTTCACCCATGCCGGTAGTGTCCCTTATGCGGCCAGTGTTCCGACGACATTCGGAACCATCTGGTCCGGTTCAGGCCACCCCGGTGACGCGTCACATCCATGGCTCGAACACGTGAATCTCACGTTCGGCCGAGTGTTCTTAACGGACAGTCGCTACCCTCCGGTGCCGTGAGGGTTACGGGTGGTGCGGACGTGGTGCGTTTTTCCTTACTGGGCCCGCTGCGGGCCTGGCGGGGCGGGACGGAGCTGGTGCTCGGCTCACCGCAGCAGCGGGCGGTGCTCGCGGTGCTCCTGCTGCGCGGCGGGCGCGCCGCCACCGCCGGGGAACTCGTGGCCGCCGTCTGGGGTCCCGCGCCGCCGGCCGGCGCCGTCCCCATGCTGCGCGCCTACGCGTCCCGGCTGCGCGGACTGCTGGAGCCCGGCCGCGCCCCGGGAACCCCGCCCCGGCTGCTGGTCTTGGCGGGCGACGGCTACGCGCTGCGCACCGAGCGGATCACCAGTGACCTCGGCGTGTTCGAGGAGAGCCTCGCGCAGGCCGAGCGGCGCCGCGCGGCGGGCGACAGCCGGGGCGCGGCCCGGCTGCTCGGCAGCGCGCTGGCCCTCTGGCAGGGCCCGGCGCTGGGCGGGGTGCCCGGCCCGTTCGCCCGCGCGGAACGGGCCCGGCTGGCCGAACGGCGGCTCGGCGCCCAGGAGTACCGGCTGCGCGTGGAACTCGAACTCGGCCGCCACGAAGCCGTGTTGCCGGAGCTGCGGGCGCTGCGCGAGGCACAGCCGCTGCGCGAGGCGGTCAGCGAACTGCTGCTGGTCGCGCTGCACCGCTGCGGCCTGCGGGCCGAGGCCCTGGACGTGTACGCGCGCATCCGCCGCACGCTGGTGGAGGAACTGGGCATCGAACCCGGCCCGTCCCTGCGCGCCGCCCACGCCCGGCTGCTGTCCGGTGCCCCGGACCTCGCCCCACCGCCCGTACCCGCCCCGGCCGCCACCTCGGCCGGCTCCGCGACCGAGGCCACCGACGCGACCGACCCGACCGACCCGACCGACGCCACCGGCATCTCCGCCGTCCCGCCCCACGACACCGGCACCGGACCGGACGGCGGACACGGCACCGGACCGGGCGGCGGCACCGGCGGCGGCGGAACCGGCACCGGCACCGGCGGCACCGGCGGCACCGGCGGCACCGGCCCGGCGGACGACCCGGGCGCCACCGTTCCCGTACCGGCCAGGGGCGATGTGCACCCCTCCCAACTCCCGGCGGATCTCGCGCTGTTCACCGGCCGGGACACCGAACTCGCCCGGGTGGAGGCCTTGCTGCCCGCCGGGGAGCACCCGGACACCGCGGTCATCGCGCTCATCAACGGCATGGCGGGCGCGGGCAAGACCACCCTGGCCGTGCACTGGGCGCACCGGGTCGCCCACCGCTTCCCCGACGGCAGCCTCTACGTCAACCTGCGCGGATACGCCCAGGGCGGCTCCGCCATGCACCCCTCCGAGGCGCTGGAGACCTTCCTCGTGGCGCTCGGCGTGGCCCCGCAGGCGGTCCCCGAGGGGCTCGACGCGCAGGCCGCCCTCTACCGCAGCGTCCTCGCCCGGCGCCGCGTGCTGATCGTCCTCGACAACGCCCGCGACACCGAGCAGATACGCCCGCTGCTACCCGGCACCCCGGGTTGCCTGGTCGTCGTCACCAGCCGCGGCCGGCTGACCGGACTGGTCGCGGGACACGGCGCCCACCCGCTCACCCTCGGCCCGCTGACCGGCGAGGAGGCCCGCGCGATGCTCGCCCGGCGGCTCGGACGCGGCCGGGTCGAGGCCGAACCGGCGGCCACCGACGCCATCGTGGAACTGTGCGCCCACCTGCCGCTCGCGCTGGCCGTGGTGGCCGCGCGGGCCGCCCACCACCCCGCGTTCCGGCTCGCGGACATCGCCGCGGAACTCCGCGAGAACCACGGCAGCCTGGACGCCTTCACCGGCGGTGACGCCCGCACCGACGTCCGCGCCGTCTTCTCCTGGTCGTACCAGGCGCTGCCGCCCCGGGCCGCCGCGCTCTTCCGGCGGCTCTCCCTGCATCCCGGGCCCGACATCGGCACCGCCGCCGCTGCCGCCCTGGCCGCCGGGCCGGTCCGCGCGGTGCGCGCGCTGCTGAGCGACCTCACCGGCGCCAGCCTGCTCGGCGAACACGCCCCCGGCCGCTACGCCTTCCACGACCTGCTGCGCGCCTACGCGGCCGAACTCGCCGACGCCGAGGACGGGCCGGAGCAGCGCGCGGCGGCCCTGCGGCGCCTGCACGACCACTACCTGCACACCACCCACCACGCCTCCGCGACCATCAGCCCGCTGCGCGAGACCCTTCCCCTGCCACCTGCCACAACGGACAGCGCGCCGCTGCGGTTCACCGGCCGCAAGCAGGCCATGAACTGGCTGCGCGCCGAACGCCACGTCCTGCGCGCCGTCGTCGAGCAGGCCGCCGCCAACGGCCACGAGGACCACGCCTGGCGCACCGCCGTCGGCCTCGACCTCTACTTCGACCGGCTCGGCTTCTGGCACGACCTGATGGAGATCAACAGTGTCGCGCTGCGCGCCGCCCGGGCCGTCGGCGACCGCACCGGCGAGGCGCACGCGCTGCGCGGCATCGGCTTCTTCCACACCCGGTTCGCGCACGCCGCGGAGGCCCGCCGGGACCTCGGGCGCGCGCTGGAGCTGTTCCAGGCCGAGGGGGACGCGTCCGGCGAGGCCCGCACCCGGCGCTGCCTGGCCTACCAGGCCAACGGCGAGGGCGGGTTCGACGTCGCGCTGGACCACTACGCGCACGCCCGGGCGCTGTACCGGAGCGAGGGCAGTACGAGCGGCGAGGCGATCGTCCTGAACGAGGTCGGCTGGACGTACATCCTGCTCGGCGAGCACGACAAGGCGCTGGAGCACTGCGAGAAGGCCGTCGGCCTGCACCAGGAGACCGGCGACCCGGTCGGGGAGGCCGCCGCGCAGGACAGCGTCGGCTACGCCCACCACCAGCTCGGCCAGTACGGCGCGGCCGTCGAGCGTTTCGAGCGGGCGGTGGCGCTGTACCGGGAGATCGGCGACCACTCCCTGGAGGCCGACACCCTGCGGCACGCGGGGGACGCGCACCTCGCCGCGGGCGACCGGGAGACGGCGCTCACGGCGTTCCGGACGGCGCTGGCCCTGCTGGAGGAGACCGGCCATCCGGAGGCCGCCGGGCTGCGGGAGACCCTGCGCGGCCTGGAGGGGACGGAGAACGCCTGATCAGGCGGCGGCGGAACGGGGGACGGCGGGCTGAGTGGTGGCGGAACGGGAGCTGGCGGGACGGGGGGTGGCGGGCCGGGCGGTGACGGGACGGGGGGTGGCGGCCCGGGCGGTGACGGGACGGGGGGTGGCGGCCCGGGCGGTGACGGGACGGGGGGCGGCGGGTTCGTCCACGGCGACGCCTCGCTCGCGCAGGGCCAGCCGGAGACTGCGCAGGGCGTAGTACACCCGGGACTTGACCGTGCCCTGCGGGATGCCGAGCACGTCGGCCGCCTCCTGGGTGGTGCGGTCCGCGAAGAACGTCGCCTGTATGACGTCACGGTGGGCGGGGGTGAGCGCCTTCAGCGCCTCGCGCACCACGATGGACGACAGCATCTGCTCGATGTCGTCCATCTCGGCGCCCAGTTCGTCCAGCCAGGTCGCGCCGCCGATCTCCAGCGGGCGCGCCATCCGCGTCCGGTGCCCGTCGATGACGAGGTTGCGGGCCACCCGGAACATCCAGGGGCGTACGGCCATCCCCTCGCTGTCGCCCAGGTTCCGCTTGTTCCAGCAGCGCAGCAGCGTCTCCTGGATGACGTCCTCGGTGCGGTGGGTGTCCCCGTTGAGCATGCGCAGCACATACGTGTAGAGCGCGGGGCCGTGTTCCAGGTAGAGGTCGCGCAGCGCCCGTTCCTCGGGGGAGACCGCGTTCGCCGATCCGATGACCGTCACGTTCATGGTGTGCTCCTGTTCCTTGGGAATGGCCGGCCCCGTGGGGGGTACGAGGAGCCGGGGCCTCCGGGGGAACGGAGTGTTCCGAGGGGTGTTCCACGTTCGTTTGACGTCGGTTGTACGGACCGATGGACGGCCAGGTCGGGACGGGTGTGACCAGAGGTACGCGTGAGGTTTGCGTCCCATGGGCCGGAGATCAGACGTAGGCCGCGAGCGCCTCCACCTGTCGGCGGACCTGGCGGACCAGCGCCGCGTAGCCCGGGGGCAGCAGGCCGTTGCGCTCCAACGAGGCCCACATGTGCAGCAGTTCACGGCCGTGCGCGACCACCGCCCGGTCGTCGTCGAGCTGCTGCCAGGCCGCCGCCGCCCGCGCCACCTCCGCCGGGGCCCTGCCGTCCCGGGCCCGGCACCGGATCCGGGCCACGGCGAGCGCCAGCACGATGGCCTCGCGGTGGTCGCCGCGCAGGTGGGCGAGGTAGGCCTCGACGGCCCGGGCCTCCACCGCGTGCGGATGCTCGGCGCCCATCGACTCGGTGAGGCTCTCGCGCAGCTCGGTCGCGTCGTCGAACGCCTCGTCCAGCAGGCCGGCGGCGGCCAGCCCGTTGATCCGGCCGATCCGCTCGGTCAGCCAGTCCGGGAAGTCGCTCCGCACGGCACGCACCGCGACGGACGCCGGGTCCGGCACCTCGGCCCGCGCGGCGGCGGTCGCCCGCGCACGGGCCACGGCGGTCGCGACGGCGGAGGCGGTGGCGGCGGGGGACGGGGGGATGACGACGGCGGTGGGGGCGGGGGCGCTGAACTCCGTTGGCGCTGGGGCATGTTCGGGCGGGACCGAGGTGAACTCCGGTGATATCGGGGCCGGTTCGGCTTCCGAGGTCGCCGCCGGGGCCGGGGTTGGCGGGTCCGCCGGGGTTGGCGGGTCCGCCGGGGTTGGCGGGTCCGCCGGGGTTGGCGGGTCCGCCGGGGTTGGCGGGTCCGCCGGGGCCAGGGTCGGCGGGTCCGTCGGGGCGAGGACGTGGCTGGAGCCGTCCGGGAGGACCTGGAGGTCGAAACGGACGGCGTCCGGACCGTCGTACACCGTCGCCTCGACCGCCCCGCCCCGCTCCTCCGCGTGAGCCTGCAACCGGTCGAGCACGGCCTCGTGCACGGACTGGCCCGGCGCGGGGACCAGGGTGCGTCCGTCGATCTCGGCGATCCCCTCACCGGATATGTACACGTCGAAGTGGGCCATCGCTGTCCTCCTCATGCGGCGGGGCCGGTCGTGGTGGCGTCCGGGTCGGGGGTGACGCCGGGAGTGGCGCCCGAGGGCGGGGCGCCGATCCCCTGGTACTTCGCGAACTGGGCGCGGACCGCGAGGACATAGCCCTGGGCCTCGTTGGTCTGCGGCACGCCCTTCGCCGCCTTGACCGCGTCCATCCCGACGTCGTACGCGGCCAGCGCGAGGTCGAGCGAGGTGTTGCTCGCGCCGTCCTCGCCGGTCTCCTGGATCGCCCCGTCGTCAATCAACTGCTGGCCCTGCTTGGCGAGTTCACACATGTAGCGGCCCTGCGCCATGATCGAGTCCTCCGCGTCCAGGGCGGAGGTCTTGCCGTTGTCGTCGTCGTCCTTGCCGTACTGCGTGAAGATCTCGGGCGGCAGCTGGGAGATGCCCTCCTCGCCGTTCGGGCCGACGAGGGTCTTGTTGAAGCCGGACTCCTTCTCGATCTGCGAGGCGATCACGATCGGGCCGATCGCGCCGCACAGTTCGCCCGCGTTCTGGATCGGGTCGACCAGGTCCTCGGGCACGGTCGTGGTGTCCAGCTGCCCCTTGCCGTCGCCCTGGAAGATGCTGAGCGTCTGGTCCGCCGTGTCCTGGCTCGGCGGGTCCCCGCCGCCGCCGTGGAACAGCAGATAGAGCGCGATGAGCGGGGCCAGCAGGACGCCGAACCCGCCCAGCACCACCACCACGACGAGGGTGCCCGCCAGGGCGAGCGGCGACAGCAGGCAGCCGCAGCCGGTGCCCGCGATGATGCCGTTCCGGACGGCGGTCGACGCACCGCCTTCTCCGCCTTCTCCACTCATGGCGCCCGCCTTCTTCCCCACACCTTGAACCGCTGTGGCCACGAGACCCGTTGTGCTGTCCGACGGGCTCGTCAGATCCAAACGGCGCCCAGGGCAAATAAGTTCACACCAGTGGAAAACAGATGAGTCAGCGCAGCGGATTCACGAGCGAAGAGGGGGGCGGGGCACACATGGGCACTCCTTCGGCAATGCCGTCGGGCCCGGGGGCATGGGTACGGGGACCGAAGAACCCACCGCCGGTTCCTCCGGACCCACGGCCCGCTCCGGACACCGATGGGACGGTCCCGCCGGCCCAGCAAGCCCCACCGGCCCAGCAGGCGCAGCAAGCCCCACCGGTCCAACAGGCCCAGCAAGCCCCGCCGGTCCAACAGGCCCAGCAAGCCCCACCGGTCCAACAGGCCCAGCAAGTCCCGCCGGTCCAACAGGCCCCGGCGGTCCAGCAGGCGCCGGGGGCTCCGGTCGGACAGCCCGTGCCCCCGCAGACCCAGGCCCCGCACACTCCGTTCCAGGCTCCCCAGCCCCAGCCACAGCCACAGCCGATGCCGCAGCCGACGCCGGTCCAGGCGCCCCCGGTCCAGGCGGCACCGGCGACTCCGGTTCAGGCGGCTCCTGTTCAGTACGCGGCACCCCCGGCCCAGGTGGCGCCCGTACAGACGGCCCCCGCGCAGGCGGCTCCGGTCCAGCCCGCTCCCGTACAAGCCGCTCCCGTGCAGTCCGCTCCCGTACAAGCGCCCCCCGCCCCCCGTAAAGCCGCCGCCCCGCGTCCCAAGGCGGCTGCTCCCGCCCGGCGTTCGGCGCGGGGTGGTGGCGGGGAGGCGGCCTGGGGGCAGGCGGCCAAGCGGCCCCGGCCGGTGCGCGGGGGCTCGCGTGACGAGGTCGGGTGGGTGAAGGCGCACGGCGGGTCCGGCGCGACCTCGCTGGTGGAGGCCTTCGGCGGGGTCGACGTGGGCGCCCGCTGGCCCGACCCGGCCCGCGGCGAACCGCGCCGGATCGTGCTGGTCGGCAGGACCAGCGCGCGCGGACTCCAGTCCGTATCGCAGGCGCTCGGCGCGCTGAAAGACGGCAACGCCCCGCAGGGACTCGACCTGCTCGCCGTGGTCCTCGTCGCTGACGCCCCCGGACGGCTGCCGCTCACCCTGCTGCGCCGTATCCGCGTGCTCCGCTCGGTCACCCGCGTGCACCGCGTGCCGTGGATACCGGCCTGGCGCACCGGCGGCCGGCCCAGGTCCGTTCCCCGGCAACTCGCCACGCTCGCCAAGCTGGTGGGCGGCGACCTCTACGGCGAGGGAGCCGCGTCGTGAGCCAGATCCTCCCGGACGGGCGGTTCCTCGCCGCCTACACCCCGCCCGTGGAGGCCGACACGATCCTCGGCCTGCTCGCCTGGTGCGCCTCGGCGTGCGGGGTCGGCGGACTGATCATCGTCGGCATCCAGATGGCGCTCCAGCTCCGCCGGGGCGACCCCGGCGAGGGCGGCGAGCACTTCCGGGGCGTCTTCTTCGTGACCCTGAGCTGCCTGGTCGCCACCTGCGCCGGGCCGCTCGTCGCGGCCCTCGGCAGCCTCCAACTCCTCGGCCCCTGAACCGGTCCGACCCCGCACCACCTTCGCGCACCACCAGTCATCCAGTCGCCCACCGCTCGCGCGGGCGCCGATTCCTCGGAGATCCCCATGTCCTCTCTGCTCTTCGAAGCCTCCAACTTCCTGGCCTCCGGTGTCCCCCAGCCGGCCCGCAACGCCCCCGGTGAGCTGACCACCAAGGTCAACACGGTCCTCGGCATAGCCGCCTGGGCCGGCACCGCCGCCGGTGTGGCCGGTGTGCTCATCACCGGCGCGATGATGGCCGTCTCGGTGAAGCGCGGCGAGAGTTCGGAGCACATGAGCCGGCTCGGCATGGTCCTCGGCGGCTGTGTCCTGGTCGCCACCGCGGGCCCGCTGATCAGCTTCGTCTTCGCGTAAGCGGGCGCCGGTCGTGATGTTCAAGCGCAGGGAGCGCCGGCTCGCGGAGTCCGGGCCGTACTACAAGCAGCGGAGCTGGCAGCTGTCCGCGGGGTTCCTCGGCATCGTGGTCGTGGTGGGCGGGATCGTCAGCCTGCTGTCCGGCCCGGGCGGGGGCGCCGGCACCGCGAACGCCGCGGCCACGACGGGACCCCTGTCGAAGGCGTCCGCCACGAAGGACGGCCGGCCCGCGGGCTGCGGCACGGACGACAGCGCCGGTTCCGCGCTGCCGAAGGCCGCGCCCAAGGACGTGACCTGGCGCACCCTCGGTGTCGCGCGGGTGCCGGTCTCCGCCTCGGCCGGCCCCACCCTGATCCAGGGGCCGCTGTGGTGGTGCTACGCGCACACGCCCGACGGGGCCGCGCTGGCGGCGCACATCATCCCCTCGCAGATGAGCGGCTCGCACTGGCGCACCGTCACCGAACAGCAGGTGGTGGCCGGGCAGGGACGCGACATGTTCGAGTTCCAGCGGGCCACCGTCGCCAACACCGACGAGCAGAGCGGCGGTACGGCCGTCGCCACGTACGTCGGCTTCACGGTCACCTCGTACACGGAGTCGGCGGCGACCGTGCGGCTGCTCCTGAAGAGCGCCCAGGGATACGCGGCGACCACCATCTCGCTGCGCTGGAGCGGCGGCGACTGGAAGGTGCGGCCCGACGACAACGGGTCCCTGCACACCCCGGTGTCCACCGTCCAGAGCACCAACGGCTTCACCCTCTGGGGGGTCTGACGTGAACTGCACGTCCGGAAATCCGGTCATCGACCTGGTGAAGGGCTTCTTCAGCTTTCTCGGCGACCCCATCGGGACCATCGTCGAGCTGATCGCGAAGACCATTCTCGCGGGCGCGGTCGCCGTGTTCGCGGCGCTCACCACCAACGTCCCGACGCTGGAACAGACCCAGACGTCGAAGGACATCAGCGGCGACACCCAGTGGATCGTCGTCTACCTGGCCGTCGGCTCGCTGCTCTTCGCGGCCTGCCGGATGGCCATCGAACGCAAGGGCGACGCGGGGCGCACCGCGCTCAAGGGCATCATGCGGGTGGTGCTCGTCTCGGGTGCGGCGACCACCGTCGTGGTGGCCGCCGCGTCCGTCGGCGACAGCTACTCCAACTACCTGTTCAACAACGCCGTACGGGAGTCGCTGAGCAACGTCGGCGCCTGTTCGGACGGCAGCGGCATCCAGTCGTTCCTGCTGCTGGTCCTCGCGTTCCTGCTGCTGATCTCCGGCATCATCCACACGATCCTGATGTACATCCGGCTCGGCGTCATGATGCTGCTGCTCGGCACGCTTCCGCTGGCCGCGGCGGCGTCGATGACGGACTGGGGCGCCGGCTGGTGGCGCAAGCACGTCGGCTGGATGATCGCCTGGCTGCTCTACAAACCCGCGGTCGCGCTCGTCCTCAACGCGGGCATGGCGATGATCAACTCGGGCAAGAACAGCGGCACGGGTGACACGGCCACCATCAACACCCGGATCGCCGGTATCGGCGTGATGCTGCTGTCCGCGATCGCGCTGCCCGCGCTGCTGAAGCTGATCGTGCCGGCCACCGCCGCGATGGGTACCGGCAACCCCATGTCGAGCATGGGGCAGGCGGGTTCCAACCTGGCCAGCGGCGCGGTCCAGCTCGGCGGCCGGGGCGGCAGCTCCGGCGGCGGCGCGCAGGTCGGCCCGAGCGGGGCGACCGGGTCCGGTGGCTCGTCCGGGTCCGGCGGCTCGTCCGGCTCGGGCGGTTCCTCCGGCGCGGGTGGTTCCTCCGGAGCGAGCGGCGAGGCGGGCGCGGCCGGGTCGAGCGGCGCGAACGGCGCGGCTGCGGCGGGCCGGGCCGGCGCCTCGGGCGCGGGCGCGGCGGGCAGCGGAGCCGCGGCGGCGGCAGGCCCGGCCGGGGTCGCGGTACTCGCGGCGGTGGCCGCGGCACAGGTGGCCAGTTCCACGGTCTCCGGCGCGGTGGAGGGCGCCGACGGGGAACTGGGCAACAACAAGTGACCCGGCCAACCGGGCGCCCGGTGCCTTCGGCACTTGCTCCCCGGGCGCCGACGACTCCGGGCGCCTCCACCTCGTACTCCCCCGGAGAGCCGGTGACCGGCTCCCGTACCTGATGACCGGCCCCCGTACCCGATGGGACGGGGTGTCCGGACCCCGTCCCTGATGGCCGGACCCCGTACCTGCCGGGCCGGGCTCCCCGCGCCCCGGCCCGCGCCCTGGCCAGTGCCCCGGCACCGAGGCCGGCCTCTGACCGGCCGTCGGGCTCCCTGTCCCCCCGGGGAGCCCGGCGGTCTTCGAACCGCCGCGTCGCGGTGCCCGTCACCTCACGAAGGGAAACCGGACTCATGTCCACCGAAGCCGCCACCCATCCGACCTACGGGAACTGGCGCAGGCCACGGCGCCCGGGGCTCGGACCGCTCGGGCTCGTCGGCACCTTCGGGGTGTTCGGCGGTCTCATCGTCACCCTGCTCGCGTCGCTGATCTCGCTGTACGCGGCGCTGGTCGTCCTCGTCCCGGTCGTGCTGTTCCTCGTGCCGCTGGCCATCCGCACCCAGGACGGCCGCAACGTCTACCAGCTCATCACGCTGCGCGTCGGCTGGTGGCGCCGGAAGGCCAAGGGCGCCCACCTGTACGTCTCCGGGCCGCTGTCCGCCCGTCCCGGCGGCCGGTTCCGCCCGCCGGGGCTGCTCAACAAGGTCACCGCGACCGAGGGCCGGGACGCCTACGACCGCCCGTTCGGCGTGCTGCACCACCCGGTCCGCAACCTGTACACGATCGTCCTCGGCTGCGACCCGGACGGCGGTTCGCTCATCGACCCGGACCAGGTGGACGTCTGGGTCGCGCTGTGGGGCGAGTGGCTGGCCAGGCTGGCGCACGAGCCCGGCCTGCGCGGCGCCTCCGTGATCGTGGAGACCGCCCCCGACCCGGGCACCCGGCTCGCCCACGAGGTGCTGCCGCGTATCCACCCCGACGCCCCGCCGGCCGCCCGTGCCGTGATGGAGGAGGTCGTGGAGCGGTACCCGAGCGCCTCCTCCGAGATGCACACGTACATCACCCTGACCTACGGCGTCCCGCCGGGCCAGCGGCGCAAGAAGGACGACGTCATCACCGACCTCGCCATCCGCATCCCGGGCCTGCTCAGCGGGCTCGTCGCGGCCGGCGGCGGCGCCGCGTACCCGCTGTCGGCGGAGCGGATCGCCGAGGTCGTCCGGGTCGCCTACGATCCCGCGGTCGCCGCCGACGTCCTCAACGCCCGTGCGCAGCAGGGCGGAACGGGCCTGGAGTGGGACGACGCGGGCCCGGCCGCCGCCGTCGAGACGGTGAACAGCTATCAGCACGACTCCGGCGTCTCGCGGACCTGGCTGCTGACGCTCGCGCCGCGCGGCACGATCCGCTCCTCGGTGCTCCGGGGCATGCTGGAGGCCGCACCCGGCACCCGCCGCAAGCGGGTCGCCCTGGTCTACCGGCCCATCGACCCGGCCACCTCGGCGCGGATCGTCGAGGCGGACCGGCGCAGCGCCCAGTTCATGGCGACCTCCGGCAAGGGCATGGTCCAGGCCCGCGCCGCCTCCGAGGTGCGGGCGGCCGAGCAGACCGCCGCCGAGGAGGCGTCCGGCGCCGGACTCGTGGAGTTCTCCCTGATGCTGACGGTCACCGTCGACACCATGGAGGAACTGGCGGACGCGAGCGTGACCGTACGGAACCTGACCGCGGCGTCCCGGGTGCTGATGCGGCCGGCCGACCGGATGCAGGCGGCGGCGTTCAGCTGCACGCTGCCCGCCGGCATCCTCCCGTGGGAACAGACCCTCATCCCGCACGAGTTGCAGGAGGCGCTGTGAGCCGCCGCCGCGAGGAGAAGCTCGCCGAGCGGGCCGACCGGCTCGCCGAGGAGCAGGCGTCCCGGGCGCCGGCCCCCGGCACCCTCCCGTCCGGCACCCCGGCCCCGCCGGACAAGGACGGCCGCCCCCGCAAGTCCGGGAAGGCCGAGAAGTACGGGAAGGCCGGTAAGCCCGGCAAGCCGGGGCAGTCCGGGAAGGAGAAGGCTCCCGGGAAGACCAAGGAGCTGTTCGTCCCGCACCGCGGCTGGTACGGCGTCGGCGGCGGCCGGGTCGGCTACATGGACCCGCCCACCATGTGGCGCGCGACCACCGTGCAGGCCTGCGGCATGTGGCCGTTCGCGGCCGGCTCCGGCTCGCCGATGACCGGTGTGCCGCTCGGCCAGCACCTGTTCACCGGCGCCACGGTCTGCGGCGACCCGCTGTCCTGGTTCACCCGGGCCCGCTACATCTCCAACCCGTCCCTGTTCATGCTCGGCATGCCGGGCCTGGGCAAGTCCACCCTGGTCAACCGGATGCTGATCGGGCTGGCGGCGACCGGGGTCGTCCCGCTCGTCCTCGGCGACCTCAAGCCGGACTACGCCGACACCGTGCGCGCGCTCGGCGGCCAGGTCATCTCCATCGGCCGCGGCCGGGGCGGCATCAACGTCCTGGACCCGGGCGCGATGGGCGCCGCCGCCGCGCGGATCGGCGGCGAGGCGGGCGAGGTGCTGAAGGCCGAGGCGCACGGCCGTGTACTGAACATGGTCGCGGCCCTCGTCACCATCGTGCGCGGCCGGCCGATGGACGACCACGAGCAGTCCGTGCTCTCCGCCGTCCTGCACCACCTGCGCGAACGCACCCCCGAGGGCCGTACGGTGCTGCTGCCCGACGTGCTGCGGGTCCTCACCGAGGGCCCGCCCCGGGTCCGTGCCGTCACCCTCGACCGGGGTGACGACACCCGCTACCGGGACGCCGTCGACCCGCTGCACCGCTCGCTGCTCGGCATCCTCGACGGCCCGCTCGGCGACACCTTCGCCTCCGAGACGTCCACCCGCATCGACCCGAACGCGCCCGCCGTGTGCATCGACATCTCCGGCATCGGCGAGGCCGACACCCAGCTCACCGCCGCCGCGATGCTCGCCGCCTGGTCCGACGGGCTCGGCACGGTCGCCGCCTCGCACGCCCTCGCGGACGCCGGACTCGCGCCCCGCCGCTGGTTCTTCACCGTCCTCGACGAGCTGTGGCGACCGCTGCGCGCGGCCTCCGGCATCGTGGACCGCATCGACGCGCTCACCCGCCTCAACCGCTCGCTCGGTCTCGGCGACGCGAAGATCACCCACACCCTCAAGGACGCCGAGGCCCTCGGCACCGACGCGGACCGCGCCAAGGCGCGCGGCTTCGTGGAGCGGGCCGGCATGGTCGTCTGCGCCGGTCTGCCGCGCACCGAGATGGAGGACCTCGGCAAGGTGGTCGGCCTGTCGCGGCGCGAGATCGAACTCGTGTCGTCGTGGTCGTCGCCGCCCGGCTGGGGCGTGGGCGGCGACAACGAGGAGCCGCCCGGCCGGGGCCGCTTCCTCATCAAGGTCGGTGGCCGCCCCGGTATCCCCATCAAGGTCGCCATCACCGACGCCGAGCGCCACCTGCACAACACCAACACCCGGTGGACGCCGAACGAGGACGCCGTCGAACAGGCGGCGGCGCGGGCCGCGCGGGAGGTCGCCCGCGCCGCCCAGGAGGGTGTCCTGCCCGGCGGACCCGGTGGCGGCGCCCTCCCCGGCGGGACGGGCGTCGAGGCGGCGGGCAGGTGGACCGCGTGAGCGCCCCGCACGGCAAGGGCGGAGGCGGCGGCGACCTGCACGACCTGCTGCCGTGGGCGATCGTCGCGGTCGCCGGCACCGGCCTGGCGGTGTTCACCGTCGCCTGGTCCGGCGGCACCCTCGGCTCGGGCCTGTCCGGCCACGGCTGGGACGCCCCGCCGTTCGCCCTGTCCACCATCGGCCGGCTGGTCTCCGACGGACCCGGCACGCTGTGGCCGGCCGCGCCCCCCGCCGCCGTCTACGGGGGCATGCTCGCCCTGCTGGTCCTTCTCGCGCTGCCCGTCGCCCTGGCCGTCCGGCTGTTCATGGACCGCTCGGCCCGCCCCAAGGGCCTGGCCGGCCGGCGTGAACTGGCCGCCATGTGCCCCAAGGGCATCGAGGCCCGCGCCCGCGAACTGCGCCCGGGCCTCAAGGGCCGCGACCGCGTCCACCCGGACGAGACCGGCAACCTGCTGGGCGACCTGGAGCCCAAGGGCCCCGAACTGCGCAGCAGTTACGAGGACGTGGAGCTGGATTTGATGGCGCCCCGCGCCGGCAAGTCCACCGGCATCGCGGTGCCCCGGGTGCTGCGCGCCCAGGGCGCGGTGCTGCTCACCTCCAACAAGTCCGACGTGTACGCCGTCACCCGCGCCGCGCGCGAACAGGCGGGCACGGTCTGGACGTTCGACCCGCAGGGCATCGCGCACACCCCGCGCGCCATGTGGTGGAACATCCTCGGCGAGTGCCACACCATCGAGGGCGCCCGCCGGATGGCCGGCCACTTCGTCGCGTCCGTCAACGACGACACCGCGAAGAAGGACTTCTGGATCTCCGCCGCCCAGAACACCCTGACCGCGCTGTTCCTGGCCGCCGCACGCGGAAAGGCCCCGCTGACCGACCTGCTGGCCTGGCTCGCCGACCCCGCCGACCGCACCCCGATCGACCTGCTGCGCGAGGTCCGGCTCGTGGCGATGGCCGAGCAGTTGCAGGGCACGGTGCGCGGCGCGGTGGAGACCCGGGACGGCATCTACGAGACGGCCCGGCAGACCGTCTCCTGCCTCCTGGACCCGGAGATCCTCGCCTGGGTCACCCCCGATCCGGACGTCCCCGAGTTCCGGCCCGACCGGCACGTCCTCGGCCACGACACGCTCTACCTGCTGTCGAAGGACGGCGGCGGCTCCGCGGCCGGGGTCATCGCCGGGCTCGCCGACGCGACGATGCGGGCCGGTGTCGTGGCCGCCGAACGCATGGGCGGCCGGCTCGACCCGCCGCTGACCGCGGTGCTGGACGAGGCGGCCAACGTGTGCCGCATCTCCGATCTCCCCGACCTGTACTCGCACTTCGGCTCCCGTGGCATCAACGTCGTGACCCTGCTCCAGAGTTACCGGCAGGGCGCCCGGGTGTGGGGTGAGGTCGGCATGGACGCGCTGTGGAGCGCGGCGACCATCAAACTCCTCGGCGCGGGTCTGGACGACGCCGACTTCGTCCAGAAGATCTCCACCCTGGTCGGCCAGCACGACGTCAGGACGCCGAGCATCTCGCGCGGCAAGGAGGGCACGTCACGGTCGTACTCCTACCGCCAGGAGGCCGTCCTGCCGCCGGACCGGATCCGCGCGCTGCCCAAGGGCACGGCGCTGCTCCTCGCGACCGGTGTGCGGCCGGCGCTGATCCGGCTGCGCCCCTGGTACAAGGAGCCCGGCGCCGGGGCCATCTCGGCGGCGGCGAAGGCGGAGACGGCGGCGATCACCGAACGGGCGGCGGCCCGGCTGCTGCCGGGGGTGACCCTGCACAAGCCGGAGCCCGGCCGGGACGCCGCCCCAGCGTGACTGTCCGCAGCAGCAGTTCGGCGGGCCCGTACCGCACCCGGCGCATCAGCCAGGCCCCGTAGGCGAGTTGGAGGGCGTACAGCAGGACGCAGCCCGCGAGGACGGTCGCGGTGCCGACCCGGTCGTAGAGGCCGAGGCCGTACCCGGTGAACACGCAGGCGAGGACGAGCGACTGGGTGAGGTACTGGCTGAGCGCCATGCGCCCGGAGGCGGCGAGCACGTCCGCCGCCGGGCGCACCGCCCCGGCCAGCAGCAGCACCCCGCAGGCGTACGACGCGGTCAGGGCGGGCGCGGTGAGCAGCGAGACGGCGTGCCCGACCAGGAACCAGCGGCTGTCCAGCGGCCCGTTCGCGCAGACGGCGGTGACCACCCCGCCCGCGAGGCCGACCGGCAGCCAGCGCAGCAGGGTCCGCCGCAGCCAGACCCGGTCCCGCCCGCGCCGCTCCACCAGCCGCGTCTTGGCCGCGGCGAGGCCCGCGAGGAACGCGGCCAGCATGTCGGGGGTGTACATCAGGTTGGCGCCGAGCGCCGAGGGCAGCTCGCGCAGATGCGCCCCGACCACCGAGCCGAACCCGCCCCGGTAGGCGGCGGCCAGGTCCGCGGCCCGGGGCGCGTACGCGGCGGCCGTGACCGGTTCGGTCAGCGCGACGGTCAGCAGGCCGTACCCGAGGAGCAGCACGGCCAGGCCCGCCACCAGACCGGCCGCGACCCGCACGGCCGTCCGGGGTGCGAGGCCGCGCAGCCCGTACAGGACCAGGCCGAGCGCGGCGTACGTCATCAGGATGTCGCCGGGGTAGAGCAGCACGGCGTGTACGAGCCCGAGGCCGAACAGGCCCGCGGTGCGCCGCAGATGACGGGCTCCGGCCGCGCCGGTGTCCGCCGGGCGGGCCGTGCGCCGCTCCAGGACGAAGCTGTAGCCGAGGAGGAAGGAGAACAGCTGGTAGACGGTGGTGGTCGCGGTCACCGCCCAGGCCGCCGCCCGGTCGAGCGCCGAGACACCGGGACCGCCGCCGAAGGCGGTGTAAGGGCCCGCCATGAGCTGGGCGTTGACGAGCAGGATCCCGAACAGGGCGAATCCGCGCAGCACATCGACGTCGGGGACACGCGCGGCGCCGACGGGCTCGCGGGCACGTGGGGTTCCGGTGGGCTCGCCGGCGCGCGCGGTCCCGGCGGGCTGGCGGACAGGCGGGGTCCCGGCGGGTTCTCCGGCACGCGCGGTCCCGACGGGCTGGCGGACAGGCGGGGTCCCGGCGGGTTCTCCGGCA